>CAYTDR010000643.1:0-5201 GCA_964436185.1 uncultured Candidatus Obscuribacterales bacterium
CCGGTGCCAGGATTTATGAAAGCCTCGAGTGAATAACTCGAGGCTTTTGTTTTGTGCGCTCCCGAAGGCTGGTCGCGAGGTCGATGAATACCATCACTTTCGTCAATACCGGATTTGGTGCGGCGCAAAATATGACATCTAGAGCATAGGATTTAATTAAATCCTATGGCGTAAACGTCATAAAGTGACCCAGCCCCTGGCGACCCGCCAGTTCAATTTGGAGACGAGGAGCATGTCCGGCTATTCCATTGCCAGGATTCGGGGCTTCATTTGCTCGCTTTTCCCCAAGAGCTTCTCACATAGCGGCGGGCAACTCGACCCAGAAGCAACTGCCACCGGCTTCAGGGGCGTCGAAACCGATTTTGCCGCTTTGAGGTTCGATTAGCATTTTGCAAATGTACAGTCCGAGTCCGCTACCCTTCTTCTTGATTTCGGTAGGTTGATCTAGCTGGCTGAACTTGCCGAATAGTTGAGTTCGATTTTCAGGAGGAACGCCGGGACCGTTATCGATTACTTCGATGCGAATTGTGGAATCGAGTTGTTCGGCTCGAATTGAGACCGTTGAGTTGGCGGGTGAGAACTTGATTGCGTTGGAGAGCAGATTTACCAGGACCTGGACAGTTCGGTCCTTATCGCACCGCACCGGACTTCTGCAGTCTATAGAGCCGGTCGTTAGCTGGACTTTAGCTGCCTTCGCTAAATCGGTTGTGGTATTAACTGCAGTGCCGATGATGTCGTCTACCTCTTCAGTACTCAGGTTGACCTCAACTTTTCCGCTCTCCATCTTCTCGATGTCCAATAGCGTGTTGACAAGCCGGTTTAGGCGATCAGCCTCATTTCGTACTCTGATCAACTTGTGGAGAGTTGCGTCGGTAACACTGCTTTGTTCGAGTTCAGTAATTAGATCCAGCGTAATCATCATGGAACACAAGGGCGAACGTAGGTCATGACTCACCATGGCAGTCATGGACTTGCGAATGTCATCAAGTCGCTTTCTTTCCAGCGAGACTTCGGTAAACGCCCGATCGATCTCCGCCAACTCATCACTACCATAGAGTTTCTGGGAGCCGGAGAAGGTTCGAATGTTTGCCATCAGGGTTTTTAGACGCTCTAATGCATGCCGGTTAATCAAAAATGTCAGTACCGCAATCAGTGCCAGGTTCCATACGACCATAAGGATGACGACGTTAAGCAGATGCGCTCGAGCCCTCATGGATACCGGGTTGAACTCCTCCGAAATCGGTCCGTAAATGTTCGAAAGAGTAGTGATGTCAGCACTCAGTTGATTAAATGCGCGCGCAATTGATTCGAAGAATTCGTCTCGATGCAGGAAGCGGGCGAAGAGGATGGTGTCATTGCCAGGAACGTATGAAGACTTCAATTCCTCAAAGCGAGCCAGAAATAGATGTGAGTTTTTCGAGATACGTTCCACGATTGTTGTAGATTTCTGACTATCGCTGACAAGCGAACGCAACTCTTTCAGACTCACCTCCAATAGAGCTGCGCAATCGATATCGATAACCCGATCATTGGTGAAGCCGCTTCGGGTGATCTGCAGCGTACGAATACCAAGAAGACCTTCAGTCTTTTGGCATTCCGCTAAGATTTGCTTGGCTCGAATCTCTTTGCGTCCGGCTGATTCCAGCCCCACTGCAGCAGACCAGAGCATTGCCACCAACACTATCTGGCAAAGTGCCGGGAGCAGAATTAGTAAAGTAGCCTGATGGCGAAGTTTCATTTAGTCTAGCGCGACACCTCCGCGTCATCTTTTGAAGTCGATTGGCACTCGTCGTAGATTCGATTTACGAACTGGTTCAGCGCAGCTCTCTCAGAGGTATTTTTAACGCGCCGAATTATTGGCCAAGCCCGTTTCAGTCGTTTGCGGCCGATGGCATCCTGCCCAGACTGAATCTGGTTTTTGGCAATTCGGGAATTGAATCTGACATAAGTTGAGAGAAACGGATCTGAGCCCGATATCAGTGCATCCTTCGGAATGGTATCAATAGCAGTGGCAGCCTTATCGAACCGATTCTGGTATATATACAGCCTGGTAAGAATCAAATCTATTCGTGCGTGGCTCAAGCCGTTAGCCAAGTCCTGATCGCTCTGCTCAGATAGAGGCGTCAACTCTCGCACTTCCAACAAGAACTGTTCGGCGAGATCGTTAGGATTTCCCAAATCGAGAAGTATACAGGCTTGTTCAAGAAAATAGCGGCAGACGATGACCCGGGTCTCGAACGCCAGAACAGATTCAGATGTCCCATGCAGAGTGCTTTCGAGGAGCTTATGCGCCTGGTTGTGATTTCCCTGAGCGTGTTCCAGTGTTCCCAGAAGCAGGCCTCGAATCATTACTAAGTCATGAGATCTACTGCTCTTAAAACGGTCATCGATGGTAGCTGCAGCTTTCTGAAGAACCGCTCGAGGCGGCATCTGTTTTCGCATTGCCACGTTGCCCCACCAGCGCGTCCACATCCTGGCGATATCCGGACCGGGCGTATGCAGAGTCCCCATCGTACTTATTGCGCGCTCTGTAAGTTCAAAGTCACCAGTTTTAAGGCGCGATTCATAGATTTTTTTGCATATCGATCGTGCCGAATTTAGATCGGACTCTGACAATCCACTGCTTCGCGCCCATTGGCTCAGGGCTCCCAACAGCTCTTCCAGGTCCTTCACCGATTGTTCAGTAGGGTCGGACTGCGCCGACATAAGTAACTCACTGAGGGGTCGATTCACCGCCTTCATTCTGTCAGCATTTTGTTCGAAACACTTACGCATAACCACGACCGATCTTGCATACGCGGCAGCGGATGCAGCTTTTCGCCCTTGAGCCTGTCGAAGTTTAGAAAGCCTGCGGTAGTATCGTGCCGGTAGCAACGGATCGATCCAGCGCTCTCGTCTTGAGATTCCTGCGGTGATGGCATCTAGGTACTGTTGCGCAAGCGCCAGGTCTTGGACGCAAATACAGGACTCTGCAAGGCACAAACCGACGTCGATTGAAGTTTCATCACCAGTATCCAGCGGTTTCAGATGCTGCAGCGCCAGTTTGTACGAAGTAATAGCTGATTGATAGTCTTTTTTTACGAATGCGCCATGTCCTTGCCGGGCTAATTCAGCCCACTTCGCGTCATGAACAGTCGGTGTGTCGGAGGCCGCTTTGGCTCCTACGCTGAAAACCGAGAGAAACAAGGTGAATAGCAGACACAGTACCGCGGACAGGGGTTTCTGTGGGCGTCTGCATGAACGAACGCTCATTCGCACATCGATCGGCAACATGAGGATCCAACCTTGCGTGTTAAACTCAAACTCGCCTGCCTGTCTGTCTCGTCAATCTAATTTGTTCCCCAGGTAGTTGATTTAAATCCCTGGTGTATTATCAAGCATGTGATCATGGGAATATTGTCCATGCAAATCGCACAAGGACGCACATGGCTAAAATTCTAATCGTCGATGATGATTCGAAAATTACGGACTCTCTTGGTGAAGGATTGGGTGCACTCGACTATATTGTCGATGTTGCTCACAATGCCGCGGATGCCGACGAGATGATCGCGGTTTCGCAATATGATTGTTTGATCGTAGACTGGCAAATGCCTCATAAATCAGGAATTGAGTTTGTTTCTGAGCTGAGAAGGAGAGGTGTGCAGGTGCCTGTTCTCATGCTCACGGGAATGTCTTCAGTCGAAGATAAATCGACCGGGCTGGATACCGGTGCAGATGATTACCTTACCAAACCCTTTGCCTTTCGCGAGCTGGTGTCGCGTTTGCGAGCTCTCTTGCGTCGTCCTAAAGTATTGCAAAGCGAGAACATTACTAGTGGTGAACTTTCTGTTAATACGGTCACTCGTCAGGTATGGAGCGCCGGTGAGGAGCTGATTCTTACTCGCCAGGAGTATTTGCTTCTTGAGTTTCTCATGCGCAATCGCAGTCAGATTTTCAGCTCAGAAGTTCTGATTGAAAGAGCCTGGTCGACCATGTCGGAATCGTCACCAGATACGGTGCGCGCGCACATGGCTAACTTGCGCAAAAAACTAAGAGTTCGCAACAGCGATTGTCCGATCAAAACTGTGCATGGGCAGGGATACGTTTTTCGGGATGAAAACTTGAGTTGAATTGGGCTTTCGCGCTCGATCGAGTTCCAGTTTGAGCATTGCTGGGCATCAATACTATGCACGCGGACCGCTAAGGTCAGTACCTTGGCCCCTTCGAATTTATCTTGAATACTCTCGAGTCTCATCGTCGTTTTGCAACTTCATCTTTAGTTTGTACCTCCGAATTTCTCAGGACGCAGCACGAGGGGGTGGACCCACTAGCAGTAACAGACTTTGATTATCGTGCCGTGATTTGCCAGATCGACTAGCAATTTCGTTGATCGCTCTGGTAGTGTGCCCGCCGATTGAGTCATCTTCGCCAAGGTAATTCATAAGCACGCAAGCCAGGTTATTGAGGCGTGAAGAAGGATCACACTCTAGATAGCGCAGTAACTGCCTGTATGCCTCCGCCCGTTTCTCGTGGTTGGAACTTCCAAGTTGAGAGATGATTTTAGTCAATTCCGAGTAAATCAGTGAATCCATGTCGGAGGACTCTTTTACTGCCGTTGAGCGGTGATTTGATGCTTCTCGATGCGCTCTCTGCTCCCAACCGAAAAAATCCGAGTCGAAACCATCGCCAATTCCGTCATCTAGCAGGCTGAAACCGTCAAAGTCGGTTTGCTGGCTTTCTGTCCTATTAATCATGCCCTTTTCCTCCCTCTCTTCTAAAGCCTGTCAACAAGATGGGTATAGCCCCACTCTGTGATATTTCGCTTGCCCTTCCTGTATCAGAGTAGGAGAAAAGTGCAAAGAGTCCGCAAAGATTTCAAGAACGGATTTTGCATCCCGTCCCAGGATGGGAGATCTTCAGGAAATTCAGGCATGATTGTCTTTCCACGGCAATGGCAAAACTGTTTACTTCAGAATTTGCACATACTCTTTAGGAACGGTCCCCATAATCAGGACTTCATCATCGTACAGACAGAATGAAGTCAAATTTTTCTTGAGCTCGGGTTTGATATTCGATTTCTGAATTGCATCGAGCAGCTCTGGTGTATCAAAAATCTGGACACCTTTGACCTTGCCATCAGCAATTGCCTTTTTCAAGCCCTGCAAATCGATAAATTACTCTCCGCTGAAAATGCCAAACAACTGAACTCATTAATTTCCTCC
>CAYTDR010000644.1:0-5199 GCA_964436185.1 uncultured Candidatus Obscuribacterales bacterium
CCTAGTTCGTTGTAGCCGTGATGATGGAGAATAATAACGGCGGTGCTCTGAAGACAATGAAGGATGATCACGGGCCAGAGGGAACCGGTGGCAATGCGTATATAGCCGTACACGACGCCAATGAAGAAATTTGAGAGTCCGGCTTGCAGGTTCAGACCGAGAAGGAAACTGGTCAAACCGCTGAGTAACACGAGCTTAGGCATGGACCAGATTTTACTGAAAAACCCGAGCACGATTCCGCGTTCAAAGAACTCTGTGCAGACAGCAGGAATAATACCGAAGAGGAGAACCGCTCCTGCAACCGAGCCAGCAGAAAGCTGCGGGCTGTAGGAGCCAAAGTCGAGAACCGTCAATAGTGGCGCCAGAGGCAGTATCGCCAGTGTGGACATAAACCGAGGAGAGTTAAAGGGCAGAATAATTTTGGGCTCCACCATCGACAGCTTCATGAACACTAACGCCGGAATGATAAGTATGAAAATACTGCCCAATGCGGCTCCAACCGCCGCGTTCCACTTGCATAATAGGGGTGCCCAGACGAGCTTCAGATAGAGAACAAGCGCTACAAGCGAAAAAACGTCGGTGGTAAAATATGCCCTCTCCAACCAAAGATCGACAGGCGCACGATACCCGAGCACCAGGTCGTCTCGCTCGAAAATAGGCTTGGCTAGCTGCACCGCGAGTACCGAAATGGATAAGGAAAAGAGAACCGATATGACTATTGCGACAACGTTGAATTCTCCAGCAATAACATCGGAAATAGACTTCACCATGTTGGCGACTGGAACAAACGGTATGATCGCAGCCTCCACACCGGGGATTCTCGGCACTCCGGCAAGTGACAGCACCATGAATGAAAAGACCACCGACGCGCCGCGAGCCTGATCGACAGTGGAATAAAGACAGGCGAAGCAGACAGTGAATGACTCGACCGTTATCACCAATGGAATAGCAAGTAAGAACGTCAGACAAGCTCTTCGTAACGAAAGCCCCTCAGGTGATGAGGCGAGCGTGGTGAGCCCCCCGGAGTGAAAAAAGTCACCGGAATGGAGAAGATAAACGCCACCAATCATGATGGCAACCGGAATGAGAACGAGAAAGGAGGTAAAAACTACAGGACTAACCAAAACTGCCTTTCTCGACACGGGACTGAGCAGGGTGGGCAATAGCAGCCGGTTTTGTCTTCTCTCGGTTATTAGTTCCATTATGATTGAAATTCCGAGCACCATTGCGGTAAACAAGATTCCGATCGGCAAAATATCGTGCAGCTTCGGGGTACCATTCCCTTGGATGCCACCAGAGACGGAGGTCATCTTCACATTCATGGTCCCTTCAACCGGTTGCGTCAGACCAAGCTGGTCTATCCTTTTTCTCAGGTAGACACGCTGCAACTCGATAAGGTCATCCATTATATATGTGCCATTGACGAGCCACTGATGATGTCGTCCATCGAAATAAGTATTGATAGTGAGAGCATGTCCCTCGACCGACACCACATCCTTATCATCGGGAAAGAGCGGCCCCGATTGAGAATCCTCGTCGCTCTTGCCTCCATTCGTGGTACCAGTGCTAGAACTCGATGTCGTCGAGACTTTCTCGCTCTTGGTCACCGGTTCCTGTTTGCCTGCACTCTTTGATCTACTAGATTCAGCCGTCTCGAGTTCAGCCTCAGTCTTTGAGCCGCCTCCGACGTTATCCGCAGACTCTTGCTTATTATCGACCTCTAAACGCTCTTCAACCGAATTCTGAGACTCCGATTCCATATTTGTCTTGTCGGACTCAGGCTTGCCTGGCACCGCCTTCACTTTTCCATCGCCCGGCGGTGAACCGCTTGCCGCCTGATTTTCAGTGCCCGCATACGGCACTCCAGGGGCATCGGCTCCAACATCCTGCTTGCCAGGCTCATCTTCACTGGATTGTCCCGTGATACCACTGTCTGGCGGCAAGCTATTCGCCTGTTTTTCCGCCACATCCGGCTTCCCATTCGCTGTCGAGGCGCCGGCATCCTGCTTTTCTTCGGAACCACCAGAAGAAGCTTTCTCATCGGAAGCGACTTCGGTTTTGCCGTCAACTGATTTTTGCTGGTCATCGCTCAACAGTGGCGGAATGGAGATGACCACATCATACTTCTCTTCCTTTATCGCTGTTGCAGGATCGCCTTTAAAGCCCTGAACGACGATTGCCCGCTTCTTGAGAATTTCGGCCAAGTCTCTGCATCTGGCTGTTAAAGCCACTCTCGGTTTTGGAGGCTTGACCATCATAGTCGGTCTATCTGTGATGGAGACCATCGCACACAAAAACAATAACGGCCAGATTAGCAACAGCAAAAGCAACGCGTTTGCGTTGCGCAGCGTTGCCTTCATTTCATATCCGATTAGTGTCTTGAGCTCATTCAGCATCGGCAGACGGTTTCTTCACCACATGAAGAAAAACCTCCTCCAGCGATTCTTTATTGGTGGTGGCTCGAAGATGCTCCAATGTTCCTTCCAGGAGAATCTTTCCGTTGTTGATGATGCCGATTCGGTCACAAAGCTTTTCGGCCTCGCTCATGATGTGAGTGGAGTAGACGATACATTTGCCCTGCGCCCGAAACTCTCTGATTATTTCGTGAAGCGATTGGCATGTTATTACATCGAGACCGACGGTAGGCTCATCGAGTATGAGCACTGGTGGATTGTGCACCAGGGCTCTGGCAAGTGAGACCTTTTGTTTCATCCCTGTGGACAGACCCTTGCATCTGGAATCAGCGAATCTCGTGATTTCGAGAGTTTCAATCAGATGATCGACGCGCTCCTTGAGCTCCTTGGGAGCATATCCGTAAAGTTTACCGGCAAATGTTATTAGCTCACGAGGTGTAAGTAGATCGTAGAGTCCCGCTCCTGTGCAGGTAAAGCCGAGCAAGCGTCGTGCTCGAGTCGAGTCTCTGTGAGCATCCTCGCCTTCGATCGTGACGGTGCCGGTGTCCGGTCGCATTATCGAGCTAGCCATGAGCAACGTCGTCGTCTTGCCTGCGCCGTTCGGACCCAGAAGTCCGTAAACTTCTCCGGCATTGCAAGAAAACGAGACATCGTCAACTGCGAGAAATCTTCCTCGCATTTTTTCGTAGAACCATTTTTTCAAACCACGAACTTCAATCATGTGTCGGCTTCCTCTTCGATTGAATAAAGGAGAAGAGAGGACTTCGTTCTGCGGATTGGAACGATTCATCAGTGAGCAATACTGCCACCAATTTTGTTGAAATTACAATCAGAATCATTGACTCAAGAAATGCGACAGCGACAGGAAGAATCTCGAGTTCAGAAAAGATCGCTGATTTGACCACCAGAGGAAGATTTACGAATGGTATCAAAGCAGTCCAGACGTTTAACTTCACGAAGGGCAAGAGTGGGACAACCAGCACGCCGACCAGAAATGATGTACCAAAAAACATGAACATGTTGGTTTCATTCATAGATCGAGAAAAGCAGCATAGGCTGAAGTAAAACATCGCCGCCAGCCAATTATCCATCAACGTCGCTGGTATCAGCACCGGGGACAGACGAGCCAATAGAATCAGGAAATCAACCACCGTCGAGCTCTGGTGAGGCCCAGACAAACTGCCGAGAAGAACGAGGATAAGCAACAAAGCAAGAGCGTTCCAGATTATCGGAAAGAAGGCGACGATCAAAGCAGCGACACACTTCCCTGCAAGCAGTCGAGTGTGGCTTACGGGCAGCGAAAGCGTAGTCAAAATAGTTTGTTTCTCGCGTTCACTGGCCAGAATGGTAACTGCCGGATACGCAGTCGAAACTCGAGCTTCCAGGAGCACAAGGAATGCGACAACGATTATCATGACTCTAACGACTGATCCCAGTATGTGTGAAAACTGGGATGAACCGCCGGCTTGATTGATATCGCTGAAGTTTACTTTGAAAGGATACTTGGCGACGTTTTCATCATGCGCTTTGAGAGTGCGAATATACGACCATGTCTTCTCGACATTCAATCGCATAGTCAGATAGGCCAGAGCATCCGTTGAGCGCTCAACCTGGTCGAGATAATAAACCTGCACTGCTCCTTCGTTGTCTTCGCACAAAAGATCGATTTTCGAATCTTTCAGCGCATCCTGTCCATCAATGACTTTCTTTGTCTCGAACCTTTTCGAGTCGGCTACAATTCGCCGAAATGCCTTACATTCTGCTGTATCTGACGTGGGAACGTTGATGGCATATTTAGTATTCATTTCCTGATAAACATCGAACACGAAGATGCCTATCAGGGCTGGCGTATACAACAGCAGCGGCACGCAGAGCGTAAAGATAATGACCGATGGAATGCGAAAAAGAACACGCAGCTCCTTGGCAGCTACGGTCCATACCTGCGAAAAAAATTTTCCCTCTCTGCTCATACGAGCTGACTTCGCTGTCTCCACCCGGTCGCCGACCAATACTGTAGCAGGAAAACCGGTATGTTACAGCGCCGTTTATTCCGCCACTGCACCATAGTGAAGTGCGTCCTACGGGTAATACAGTTCTTGTCTTGCAGGATAACAGTCGGATTTGGCAGAATGCCTCGAGGTGAGCAAATCCATCGCGGAGCCGCTCATAGGAACGGAGCCAAACTAATCGTTTGTCCCACGTTAGCCTTTGGCGGAGCCAGAATCTGTCGATTTGGCGACGGAGCGCGATTCTTCAATCTGGTTGGAGATCCATCCCTCGACCGTGTTCACCACTGTATCTTTTAAAAATCCCGATGTGACGAGAAGGTGTCCGCTATCCGGAAAGTCGACAAGTGACTTCCTTTTGCTGCCCAGCTTCGCGAAGAAATGCCTTGTAGACTCGGGTCTGACGATGTGATCGAGATTTCCTTGAAGTACGAGCACTGGCAGGTCTTTGTCCAAACGAGGACCAAGACGGTGCGCCTCGTGAAGGAAACTGGCAGTTTTTATGAAGTCCCACACGCTGGACTGTCGCCGACATAACGGATCGGTAAGCATCTCGTTGGCGCTGCGTGGATCTTCAGATATATTGCGGACGTGAGACGAAATGTCGATTGTTCCACCAAGGGTTTTGACGCCTTGAGTAACTGACTTCAAAGTCGATACCATATGATACTTCGCGTGGGCGCCCAACCCACAGCTCACGAGAATCATTCCATCGAACAATTTGGGATTCTTGGATTGAGCTTTCATCGCCATTGCTGCTCCCAAGCTCTCACCTACAA
>CAYTDR010000645.1:0-2371 GCA_964436185.1 uncultured Candidatus Obscuribacterales bacterium
ACACTTTCCGGTGGCAAAAGATACTTGAGAGCATCATCTCTGGTATCAACCAGCTTTTTCAGGTTGCCGCAACGAAACTTCAAATCCTGCATCTCGAGGTCGAGTTGATGATAACGCGACAGTTTTTGGCGACATTCCTCAATCGCCTGTTTATCAGGAGAAGAAGATTCTTGAAGAAGCTTCAAGTGTGCCTCTAGCCTGTCCATTTCACCATGCTTGTTAAGCTCAGTTCTGTTGAGCCTGGACTCTTCCATCTGCTTGTCGAGCTCCGCTGCTCGCGCGCACGGATCCGGATGCGACAAGTCTTTTTTGAACGCTTCGAGCAAATAATGTTTTCGCTCGCTCGTTTTAACTGACTGTCTAGCTTGCTCCACCTCCAGCTCTAATAGTTGAATCTTTTCGCCGGAAGCCTTGGATTTTCGAGCCGCCTCGAGATCGTTTACGGCATTTTTCAGCTCCAGCTCAGACTTTCTCCAGATGTCACCCCATCGCTTCGGGTCGTTCAATTCAATCTTGCCACCGCGATTCTGGAAGCCGGACTCCAGGTATGCCTCCCGCAATGCCGCAGACAAATCCTCGGCACGCTCCACCAGTCGCACCGCTTCGTTTTTGTCTTTTGTAAGTTCCGGAATGGACGCTTTAAGGGCAAGATGTGCTCCACGCAACCTATCCCGCTCGATATCGAACTTTTGCTGGTCCGGATGATGCGAACCGAGCGCAACGGGTTTCATTCCTCGTGGTATCTCGGGCGGTGTATGTTTCGTGAAACCCATGACCTCCGAGGCCATTTGTGGAATCACAACAACCTCTGCCAATCGAAAACCTACATGCAATCGCGCTTCTGTTTGCACCCAGCGAGGACCGGCCCACATCTTGACCTGTTCCCTATTGCCTTTGACAAACTCTCCCCACGTCCTGCCCAGAAACAAGCCAAAGCCTGCCTCGCCTACGAAATAGAGATGACGTCCATGACCGATAGTCTTCGCCCACTCGTACTCCTGAGATCCTGCAGATGAGGAGACAACAGCTGTCGGCATCCCGGCAATGAGCTTTATTGTGCCCTTTCCACCCTGATACACTCGATCCGCCCACCCGATTCCACGTTCGAACTTGCCAACAGCAGCGCCTGCTTGCGCGACCTTGGAGGCAAAGGGGACACCAACAGCGGCCGCCTTTTCTGCCGCCCCGAGCGCTTTGAAGGCAGCTCCGCCTTCAAGGGTGAGCAAGACGTCCATGGCCACCGCAGCACCCTTGCCGCCGTAGTAGCTGATTTGGCGCTGACGTTTGTATGAGCCGAACTTGCTAAACCAGTTCTCGCCATCCCGAGTCAGATCCGACGCCCTCACCAACATGAAACTGTTCCCGTCCTGAACCGGGATCATAAAATCCTTGGGCACCTCTTTCGATGGCAAATTGATGGTACCGAGCATTCGCCCGAGAATTCTGACATCCTGGTATGCGAGCAATGCCATGTCCCAAAGCTCGGCTGTTCGAGTGATGATTACGGTACCGCGATCGGTGGCTTTTGCATCGAAATCGAACGCCACCATATCGAAATCGCTAGGACTGTCGGGAGCGTCCTTCTCTCTCGGCTTAAAGGTGAAGTTCGGCTTTCCGTTTCTATCATATGTCAACGGTCCGGAAACCCTCATGTTGGGCATCGGAATGTCGGAGTATGCAAGCAAACCGACGGGGTTATCCTTCGCTTCTTTGAGTTCGAGGTAGGTGAACTTCACTCGCTCACCATATGAGGCAAGATACTTCTCCATCGCTTTGACTTGTTCACCGGAGGTGGTGCGCGCCAGACGAAGGTCTTCCGGCAAAACTGCCTTGAATGGCGGATCCTCGCTCAGATCAGGCTTCCCATCCGGCTTCAGCTTTTTCCATGTCCAACCTTCCGGAAGCTTCAGATCGAACCGTTTCTCGTTGCTTTCGTCGAAGAAACTCGCCACCCCCCAGGCATTGTCAAATCCCGACAATGTGCTGAGATACTGAGCGGCGTCGACAGTTTGCTGCACCTTGCGATGCAGTTCTATAATTCGCAGCGCTCTTGCTCTGCCAACCTCTGGGTCCACTCCAAGGATTTCTCGACCGGCTTTCTTGTATGACTGCGGCAGACCTAATTTGTCGACCATGTACTCGATGTACTTTTCTTCGGTCTCCACGGCGGCTAAATCTAGGCGTCGTCTGGCTGCCTCGAGCCAGCGCACGGATTCGCTCAACCGTTTAACATCTCGATCCGATGGCAGCTGGTCTTCTGGAATTACGATGTTTAGCCTGTGATTGGAATCGGAATGATTCAGCCAGTCTCGATATCGTTGCGGTGACATGGGCAGGTTGCTGTCCGAATTCGGATCCGGCGGAAGCTCAA
>CAYTDR010000645.1:2381-5198 GCA_964436185.1 uncultured Candidatus Obscuribacterales bacterium
ATTTGTATTCGAAGCATCTGCCCAACCGAGTGCCGGATCCGGCGGAAGCTCAATGCCTGTTTTCGTCTCCACTGAAGCTTTGTCCAACGAGATGGCAAGCCTCTTGGTGTTGCCCTCCACAGCGGTTTTCAATTTAACCAACGCAGCTACAGTTTCGTGTCCGTAGACTTTCGAATCGCGCTCTCTGGTGATACCCTGTATGAATGCACGTTGCGCTGGATCGCTCTCGTCTAGCACAGTCCGGAAATGTCCGATGATCTTTGTTTGCATGTCGAACAAACGGTCCTGATCTTGGACGCTAGCAGGCTTCAGGTGACGCTCAGCATTTTCAAGCTCTCCAGCAGGATGAGCAAAGGCTTCACGAGAAAGGTCTCTAGCACCGCTTATTTCGTAGACCTTGCCTCGATAGAGTCGCTCTATTCGACCTCCCGCCACCAAAATCTCTCCGGGAAGTTTGCCGGGAAGCGCTTTGCCGCTACTGTCCTTGCCCTGGAAGTAGACTTTACCTTCCTCGACCACCCGGCTCCAGGTGTTTCCTTTTTGATCGACAAAACTAGCTAACTTGTCCGGATTGGTAGCATCATATTTAAATTTGAATACCCGGTCCGCATCAAACTGTAGTACCTCAATTTTGCCCTTATCATCGATTTTCGCGAAACTGTTTGGCAGCTCTTCATCAACTGAATAGACTTTCATCGCGGGCTTGCTTTCGTCGATTATCTGCAAACGAATACTCATTTGCCGCTCGCGAGAGTGACCTCCGTAGATTCCTCCGGCAATCTCTATCCGCTTGCCTAAGGCGGCAAGCTGCTTATTTACCTCGCTAAGCAGCTTCTGAACTTCATCGTGACCACCATTCTCGAAGGCAGCTTTGACTGCTTTGAGCAAGAGCTCATCGCGCTCTTGTCTCGATTCCTTCCCGGCTTCTATCCCTTCGAAAGCAGCTCGGCTAAAAGAAACAATCTTTTCCGGTGCGCTCGCCAAAAGCTTGCTGTTGTCCACGAAGCGTCTTTGCTCCAACTCCAGGGCGGCTCGCGCAGGAGCTGGTCCGGCTTCGCGGGGAAGTGGCGCAACCTCTTTGGCGGACGGCGCCGTGGGCGATAGAGCCTCTTTGGGCATACCGCCATTCCCATCATCCGATTCGGCTGACGACAACTCAACAGGCACCATGCTGGTTTTGAGTTCTTCGACAGACTTCGAGGCTGCCGCAATAAGTATCTTCGCGCCTAGATCCGAGGAGGGAAGCTGTTTTTCACTTCCCGGCTTGGCCTTGCCGCTGAAGTCTTCATCGGATGTTTCCTCTGGTAGAGCCAGGCTTACGCCAACGAGACGACCATTTTTCACCTCAAAAACGAACAGCTGGTTCCCTCGCTGAAACGCCATGCTGATGAGATTGCCGTGGCTGTCTAGCTCGATCATCTGCTTTTCGTTGTCGACTTCGGCTTTGAAATATGTATTACCCGAGGTACTGCAAATTCCAGTTCGAAAAATCCCAGCAGGCTTCTCTCTCCCACCTTGATAGACCTTGTGGACCTCATATGAGATGCTGCCGGCCGAAGCGTACGAAAATGTCTCGCGGATTGTTGGTTCGCCAATCTTCGCTTCCGCCCCATTTTTGAACGACCGCCACTCGGTCTCGCCTTGCAAATTGACTATAACGGACATAACTGGCCTATCAGCTGGCAACCGGGACAAGTCCTCGGCGGAAATGGGATTGAGCTCCCTGTCGAAGAACACCTGCTGGTCTTTGTGTGCTTCGGGCAGCGCACCGTGCTTCTCAGAACCGCGCTCGATTCGTGTTCTCACGTCGCCGAAGACTTCGACGCTCACTTCTTGCCACACGTCTCGGTCTTGAGTAGACTCGTCAAAAAGGTCCAGTTCTTCGCCAGTTTTCATATATAATTTTCGGTGAATTTGAATTAGTAGTCATTCTGTCCAAATAAGGCTTTATTGCCTTACTCTAACTTTCAATGCCACAATAGATTACAAATTACACTTTAATGCCCGTCACTCATTGCTCTAAGACCCCATTGTGTTTGGTCTATGCTCGTGAGAGCCTCAGACAGATGTCCAAATCCGACTCGGTTGGACGCCTTGCCAAGAATTTCCTTCAGCATAAGAACAGCAATAGTTCCTTCCCCTAAAGCGTCGGTCTGGTTTTCGCCAACCAGTTCGTGCTTGGTCGCTATCATGGTATCACTCATGATGTCAGAAGCAGTGGAGCCGAAGGTATCATCGAAACTCAACTCCGGTATGACTCCTTTCGAAATCAAATCCAGGTTTTCAGAACACAACGACAACACAACGCTTTGTCCAGCCGAAACAGCTGAATCGTAAAACTGACTATTCATTGATGTCTCCCTGACCCTGAAAAAAGTATGCGATGAAGTTGTTACAACCACGTTAAGGTCCACTTTGACCAGTCAAAAGATCTACGCTACAAAATCAGTTGAATTTTTGGACCAGCGAATTGGCACACAAGGGTTTGACGTTGATGTGCGCTATCCGCATTTTAAGGGAACGCCGATCGAGGTCACACGAGAACTCAATCGCAAAGTCAAGAAACTAGTCAACATGAATATTCCCGCCAAACGGAGCGGCGAAGGTGTGGATTGTAGCTATTCATGCCGATTTACCCGGGAATCGAAAAGACTTATTGCTCACCGTCAATAAGCATGCATTTTGAATTTCGCTCTACATATGGTGGCATCTATGGGAGACCCAGCGAATCATCAAGATAGCTGCTTCAGCACCCAGAGGATTTTCTCCTTAACTGGCTTTCTGTGCGCGGAGCCCTCTCGAACGGACTTGTAATCG
>CAYTDR010000646.1:0-5198 GCA_964436185.1 uncultured Candidatus Obscuribacterales bacterium
CTCGACCTGTAGTCTTTGCGAACCTGTTTGATGAACTCGTCTGCATACGAAAAATCATCCGACCAGGCGACCAGGAAGTCTCTGTTCGGAATGGCGACGAAACACGGATGACCCAACTCGCTCTGCAATTTCTTCTTTACGTCGGGAAGAAGAATTCGAGCCGCAGCGTAGCCATCCTTCAGCGTTATCGTGATGTAATGACCCGCAGGATTCGCGCCGCTAGCCTTCTGCGGTGTCATATCCAGTTGCCCGGAAGCCTTCCCAAGGTTTCCGTAAGCTACTTCCCTGAGCTTGTCAGTAGTGGTACGCCAGGTATTCAGGTGATCTTTGGTGACGTACTGAAAGGTGTTTTCCGAATCAATAACATATCCTTCCAGTAGGTCTTTGGAGAACGGAAGCGGCTTTCCAATGATCTGTACTCTGGTCTTCTTGTCCGTCAAAAAATCCTTAGGGAAGATTTGCGGTCTGATTCGTTCTTTGACTGTCTCCCACTTCGTATCATGTTTAACCGAAGATTCGGAAAGCTCCGTGATACTGCCAAGAAATCGACGTATTTCGAAATTCTCCTCACCGGTAGAAACTTCGTCATGGATTACTTTGAATAGATTCGCCAGCGAGAGTTTACCGCTTCCCTGCATCTTTAAGCTGAGTGGCTGTTCCGACTTTTCCAGTTTCAGAGTGGGAAACTCTCCCTGTGCGATTTCCAGCACATGTTGAGTAAACTCAGATGGATCTTTGGTGTAACTTGGTTTGGCCGAGACAGCGAAAGCGATGAGCCAAATGGTCACCGCAAACAAAAGTGGACTGACCACTCTCTTTACTCTCAGACGCGTACTCAAAGGGATACCAGAGGGGATTCGTACTAAACATTTTAAATGACAAACCCGTCGAGTGATCGCCCCAGCCACGAAGAACATCCCTGGGCCTGCTGAATGCTCTCCGCTGAGAATCGTTCGTATATAGGTGTTCCGGCTCTTGCTAAGCCACATATCAACAGCGGGCGAGGACGCGTTTGAATGCCAGGATTCAGCAAAAAGAACCACTTGGCTTGGTCGTCACAATTGTTCACGCCAAACGGCTCCCAACAAGAGATTGCGCCACCCGTTGTGCTCATCAATCGGCTATCGAGAACGCTTTCTGGTCTTTCTTGAACGATCCTTTTGTGAGCGGTCCACTTCTGCTCGAGCTCTGAGTATCGTCACCTGGTCCCACAGAAACTCAATCCAATCGCGCTTGCCGGGAAGAGCGGCATTGTTGGACGCTGTATTGATGAGCAGTTCGAGCTCACGTTCTGAAATTATGTCGGCTTTGACTAAACCCTCAAGGGCGCGTCGCAATCTTACGGGCAGGCTTTCCAGTTCGTTCATCCGGCTGAGTAACGTATTGTCGTGCGGCAAAACATTTTCATTCTAATCACGTTATATTTAGGAAAGGAAATTTGGAGGCATTCTTTATCAATGAAGAGAATCTATCTTGGCTTGATTGTATTCGCAATTGCAATTGTTGGATTAATTCGGTCGCTTCCCTCGACTGCTCAAGCCCCTGAAAGCAATGATCCAATTTTCATTTATAGACAGGCTGGAATCAACAGCGATCAAGAAGACAAAATTCGTAAACTGGCGCAGACGTTCGAAGGACAGCAGCGAGTAAGGTCTAAGAAAATCATGGACCTTGTCGTACAAATGCGTGGTCTTCAATTGCAGCCCGATCCTAACGCTGATGAAGTTCTTGGCGTGCAGAACGAGATCAACAAGCTGGGTGGTGAGATGGCTCTTGAGCGGATTAAGCTACTTCTGGATATTCGAAAAGTGTTGACACCGGATCAAAAGCAGAAGTTAGTCGCGATTCTTTCTCAGCCAGGACCTGGCGGCACTGCTGGTGGCACGGATGCAAGTGCCGGACAGTAATCGAACGTTCAATACAATCAAGATTTGAACGGAAAGTTCATCGAATTGCGAAGAGCACTATGTAGGAAACCGTAGTAGTTTACGTGCTTTCTTTCGTGCTCGGATCTAGTGACATGAAATAGACTGTGGCGAAGTTTTCGCTGAAGTCGACTCTGGAGATGGAACCTGCTGGAACAGAAAGTCTCCAGAAGTTTCGCACCGGTATTCCAAGCGCTTCCATGAGGATGGAACGGATTACGCCTGCATGAGTAACCAGTGCGATTGAGCTACCTTCATAGCTCTTCGTGATGTCCTTCAATCTTATTTTGATTCGATTGAACATATCGACGATCGACTCACCTTCCGGCGGTGCGTTTTCGATTGGGTCTGCGCACCACGCCTGGTACTCCTCGGGATTGTTCTTTTTTAAATCGATATAGGTGCGACCTTCCCATGTGCCAACGTCCCATTCGTTCAAGTCGTTGATGGTGACAGCCTCGAGTCCAATCTCTTGTGAGATTATTTTTGCAGTGGATACGACTCTTACTGCAGTGCTGGAAAGGAGGTGGGTCGGCTTTATGCTCTTCAACCAAACACCCTGATGGTGCGCTTGTTTCACGCCCCGTTCTGTCAGAGCCACCTGGGGATCATTGTAGATTTTGTTGTTTTCCGTTGGCTCGGTGTGTCCGTGTCGCAACAGATAAATAGTTGTAATGATTTCGGGTGGGTGAAGCTCGTCACTCATCTACATTCCTCAACTCGGTTTTGTTTAGAATTTTAGTGCCACCGCCGAAGGTTTCATCCTCAATCTCTCAATCAGGTCTTGAATGTTCTGCCGTAAGCAATGTGTGGGCTGCAGCTGGCTTTTGTAACCCGTACACGCCGCAAATGTCCAGAAGCTTTTTTACTTGCGAGCTGTAAAGCGGATCGACGTTGCCCAGTGCTTGTGCGATCAGAAGCGTTTGCGCGTGGTGCTCGAGTGTTTCCAATTTGTAATATGCATCCCAAATGTCGCTTCCAACGGTTAGAGCACCATGATGATCGAGAACGAGCGCATCATGATTCTTGATGATCGTTTCGATGCTGGCGGAGACTTCATCCGTACTTGGTGTCGCATACGGTGCGACAGGAATGGTGCCTAGAGTGCAAACAACTTCCGGTAGAATACATTTCCCCAATGATTGTCCCGCAACCGTAAAGCCAACCGCTGCGGTGGGATGCGCATGCACGACAGCACGTACATCAGGTCTTTGTTTGTATGCGGTTAGATGCATTGAAAGTTCAGTAGATGGTTGGGACCGGTAGGCATCAATCGGTTTCCCATCCATATCAGTAAGAACAAGGTCGTGAATGTTTAGCCTGGCTTTGCAAGAGCCCCGCGGAGTGGTCAAAATGCGGTCGTCGCTTAGTCTGATGCTGAAATTGCCTTCCACTCCGCAGATGTACTTTCTGCTGTAACAAAGTCTCATAACTTCGAGCATGCTGGAGCGTGCACGACCCTCTTCCACGGAAATGTTCAAAATGACCTCTTTTTATTATTTATATGTCCAAAAGGTGAATAAACCTTTATAACCGTCAATTATATAGCTGTACTGAGTTTGCGCCGATCTGACTTCGTACCTTGGAAACCTCTCCTTTTTCTTTGTCAAGCATGTTGTAGAATCCCTGAATGGCTGGTGCATATGCACCGGGAGTGCGGTTTATATGCCGGAAGGCAGGACTGAAAACGACATCCCTTTGGAATGCTCGCTGTTTCGTCCCCAATATATAGAACCGCACTGGATACAACATAAAAGAGGTTGTCAATGCGTTGTCCTGAATGCACTCAGAGGAATTCTGTCGCGGCTCGCAAATGCATGTTCTGCGGACGAAGATTCAAACGTAAAAACTCGCCAGTGCCGCTCATTGCAGGCGCTGCCGTCGTGGCGATTGTCCTCATCGGGGTGCTCGTAGTTGCAATCCTGCCCCTTTTCCGCAGTGGCACTCCTGATCTTGACACTCTTGGCGATAAAATGGCGCAGGGTCCCAAGTCCGCGGAAGAAGCTCAGACCATGAAGTCTCAGCTCGATGAGTGTTTGATGCAATTCCTGGTCAAACACGGACACTTGCCGTCTTCAGATTTATTGACCAAACTGCAATCACAACTTCCTACATCGACTTTCGAGGTTCTGGTTTTCGACTTGCCTCACCAGGTGAAACTGGTCGAAGTCGATTGCGTACTGCAGCCATCCGACTATTTGATTGTTAATTCCAAGTCGGGTCCGAAACCTTTTCGACTGTCAGGTTTGAGCGTCTTCGACGAAGCTCGACTGATATCCGACAAAACCGGTGAGTATTTGGTACTACTCGGTCACACCAGTGGTGGTGGAGACTCTTCGCCTCAACTCAAAGTTCTATCCATCGGGCCGGATAACACTCTGGCAGACAAGACTGATTCCGTCAGTCCTCGTGTCAGTGGTGAGGGCGCCGCGCAGTTCGATGGAAAGAGCTCAGCCATCAAGCTGACACGTTCGTTCGTCTCTGCCGCCAGAGGTGAGCGACTGATGGTCGGAGAGCTGCCTGCACCTATAAAAGATGAGCAGTTCACCACGCTCATGCATTGGAAAAACGGCAAGTATGAGGCATCTTACACGCTGGGAGATTCTAGAATAGCAGCACTTTATTCAGTGGCATCATGCCTGGTGGCACCGACCGAAGTTGAGAAGTTCAAACCCTTCCTGGCGGAAAACGTTCAAAGCTCGCTGACAAGTCTGGCAACCAATCCCGCACCCTCAGGACCGGAGTTTAAGGTCACTGCGGATGCAGCCAGCGCTCCACGCAAACCCAAAGGTCCACCCACCGAGTATTTCCGCCTGAGCTCCGGCAATAGAAGTTTCCAGGTCGGTCTGGTAGGTCCGAATCGCAAGGCGACTAAGTGGACAGTAACCAATCTGGAAGAGAAGGGCGCACCTCCGGCAGTGGCAAAGGCAGACGAAAAGAGTTCCGCTGTCAATGACACCGCTGCAGAATCTATCGTCGACAACCCCGCGCCTGAGGTTCGCCAGCACGAAACAATAAGCGCAGTGGAAGCCGACAACAGCGTGGCAAAAACTGACTCGATCAGACCAGCGACGCCTAAAGAAAGAATCAGAGCTAAAGCTGCGGAGACTCGCAAGCTAGCCGAAGCCACACGAGATGACTCGGACAAGAAGCGTGTCGAACGGAGGTCTTCCGTCGAAGCCAGTGAAAGAAAGCTGGCTGAGCGTAAGTCCGAAGAGAAGTCGGCGAATCGCAAGTCTCGTGACTCTAACGATTCGAAAGTAGCAGAACGCA
>CAYTDR010000647.1:0-1675 GCA_964436185.1 uncultured Candidatus Obscuribacterales bacterium
CCTTAATAGATTTCTCTGCGTCTCGTACAAATGATGCCGTTCGTGTAAGGATTGCTGCTGTTAATTCGCACTAGATGTGCGTGAAAACACAGTGCTGCCTGTCCAAGAACCAAAATATATTAGCACCGTGAAATCTTCAAATACGAAACCATAGACTTGGATTACATATTTAATTGCGCAAATGATCGAGCAGAAAACACCAGTACACCTCAGCACCGCAATCTAGTTCACCCCTACTTGGAGATTCCTCCTTATTTGCGATGGGCGGTTCGTTCATCTCAATGAGAAGCCGCATTCTCCGCAGAACTTCGCCATTGGTTCTACAGGGATTCCACATCCTGGGCATGGCGGAATGCGGGCTTCCATTTGTAAGCCGCATTCTCCGCAGAATCTGGAATTCACTTCGAGCTGTGCATAGCACACGGGACAGTGTGGAACCGTGCTTCCTTCCGCCACTACGGGGCGAGCTCCTGCTGGAGGCAGTCTCTGTTCTTCTACTCTTTCTACTGGTGGCATACTCGGTGCCACCTGTGAAAACTCCTCGTGCGGATTGCGATGCTGTTGCTGCGCGAACGCCGCAAGCTGATCCACAGCGGCAAATTGTTGCTGCAGCATATCGGCATCCATAGGAAATGCCGAACCTGCCTGGGACTTGTGTACCTGAACTCCCGGTAAACCCTCGTTGCCGAACAAACGAGGCTCTTCCATCGGAGACTTGTAACCAGCCGGAGTCGGCTCGCCATATGAAAAAGGCGTCGGCTGAGCATACGATGTTTGCGGAGTTGGCTCCGGATACAGTGGCATTGGTTGACTTGATTGCGATGCCGGATCCGGATATAGTGCCGCGGATTGACTTGTGCGCGATGCCGGATCCGGATACTGTGACGCGGGTTGACTTGTTTGCGGTGTTGGCTCCGGATAGAGAGACGTTGGTTGGCTTGCTTGCGGGGTGGGCGTGTAAAGAGACGTTGGTTGCGGTGTCGGATACAATGGTGCTTCTTGGCCTACTTGCGGCGTTGGCCCCGGGTACAAAGGCTTATTTTCCGGCTGTGTTGCATAACTCTCGCGACCAGCGGACGGCTGTTCCTCATTGAAAACCGGCTCAGCGTGTGGCTCGATTTGCGATGACCCTTCATTCTGTCGGAAAGCTTTGTCCTGGGTCGAGACCGGCTCGGCGGCCGATTTTTGCTCACCATCCTGAGCAGCCTCTTCTTGCTCAGACATCGTCTCATGCTCTTTTGCCTTGGTAAGCTCAGCCGCCGCCAGTTTACCCTTTTTCTTGCCGGCTGCAGGCACTAATTCGTTGACACGCTCAACGTCGCCCTCTTGGTCTGATTTCTTCTTTTTGCCTTTGGCACGAATCTTTTCACGCGCTTTTGTTCGCAGCAATTCTTGCTGTTTCTCTCGCTCTTCCTGAGACATCTCTTTCAATATTTCCTGGTTGGAACGCACCATCTGCTCTTCTCTCGAGAGCTCTCGCTTCTGGGGTTGTCCTTCCTGGTCTTCAGATGTGGGTTCTGCAGGCGATTGCTGCCCGACAGTTTGACTTTGTCCCGGCGCGGTTCCTTGCAAAACCGGCTGCTGGTGAGCTGTCTCTTGCTGTCGTGCCCGTGCTTCCTGCTGTGCGCGTGCTTCTGCTTCTTGCTGCGCCTTCTGCTCTGCTTCCTGTTGTGCG
>CAYTDR010000647.1:1775-5186 GCA_964436185.1 uncultured Candidatus Obscuribacterales bacterium
CTGTGCGCGTGCTTCTGCTTCTTGCTGCGCCTTCTGCTCTGCTTCCTGTTGTGCGCGTGCTTCTGCTTCTTGCTGCGCCTTCTGCTCTGCTTCCTGTTGTGCGAGTACTTCTGCTTCTTGCTGCGCTTTTAGTTCTGCTTCCTGTCGTGCGCGTACCTCGTCGGCTGCTTTCTGTGCCCTCTGTAGCACTTCCTGCTGTGCACGAACCTCAGCCTCATGTTGCGCGCGCTGCTCGGCTTCTTGCTGCGCTCGAACTTGCGCTTCGTACTGAGCACGTAGCTCGGCTTCCTTCTGAGCTAAAACCTGGGCTTCGTACTGGGCTCGCTGTTCGGCTTCTTGTCGCGCGCGAACCTGCGCTTCATATTGTGCTCGCTGCTCTGCTTCTTGTTGCGCACGCACCTGGGCTTCATATTGTGCTCGCTGCTCTGCCTCTTGCTGCGCGCGAACCTGGGCTTCGTACTGGGCTTTCTGCTCTGTATCTGGTTGACCACGGAGTTGTGCGCGCAATTGGGCCCGCTGCTCCGCTCGAAGTTGTGCTTCCTGTTGTGCCTTCTGCTCCGCTTCTTGTTGTGCGCGGAGTAATGCTTCATGTTGCGCCCTCTGCTCAGCCTCTTGCTGCGCGCGCACCTGAGCTTCGTATTGTGCTCTTTGCGCGGCCTCTTGTTGTGCTCGCCACTGCGCTTCTTGTATCGCTCTCAGCTGGGCTTCTTGTTCCGCCTGCTGACGCGCTTCTTCTTCCGCTCTCAGCTGGGCTTCTTGTTCCGCCTTCAGTCGCGCTTCTTCTTGCGCCCTGAGCTGTGCTTCCTCTTCCGCCTTCTGCTGCGCCTCTTGCTCTGCTCTCAGTTGGGCTTCTTGCTCGGCCCTCAGCTGCGCTTCTTGCTCCGCCTTCAGCCGCGCTTCTTCTTGCGCCCTGAGCTGTGCCTCTTGCTCCGCCTTCAACCGCGCTTCTTCTTGCGCCCTGAACTGCTCTTCTTGCTCCGCCCTAAGTTGCGCCTCGTGCTCCGCCTTCAGCCGAGCTTCTTCTTGCGCCCTGAGCTGTGCCTCATGCTCCGCCTGCAGCCGAGCTTCTTCTTGCGCCCTGAGCTGTGCTTCCTGCTGTGCCCTCAGTTGCGCTTCTCGTTGCGCTCTTAGCTGAGCCTCCTGCTCTGCCCATCGGCGAGCCGCTTCTTGCGCCTGCGCCTCCTCTTCCAGCCTGAGCTGTTCCTCTTGCTGGGCCCGTAACTGCGACTCGCGCTGAAGCCTGAGTTGCTCCTCTTGCTGGGCTCGCAACTGCGCCTCGCGCTGCAGCCGCTGTTGTTCTTCCTGCTGAGCTCGCATCTGCGCTTCGTACTGCAGCCGCAACTGCTCTTCCTGGTATGCACGCTGTCGCTGTTCTTGCAGCGCTTGCACTTGTGCTTCTTGAGCAGCCCTTCTCTGAACCTCCTCGCCTGCCCGGGCTTGCGCATCCTGCTGTGCTTGCAGATGCGCCGCATACTGAGCACGAAGTTGATCGTCGTGTAGGGCTTTACCATCCACGACTGGTTGACCAGCGCCTTGCTGAACTTGATCAGTCCTGTAAAGCTGGTCTGCCACCGACACCGGTGGAATAGTGTCAGCGCGCACGGGCTGAGGAGCAGGCGGAGGCGCAACCTCAGGAACACGTTCTTCCTTGGGTTGTGGCACCTCTACTCGAGCAAACTCTACCGCACGCTGATACAAATTCATCGGCAGCAGCTTCGCTTCCACAAGGAATAGCGAAGGCGGAATTGCCTTGCCCTCAAACTGTTGCGTATAGGAGATGTAAAGAAAATCTTTGGCGCGGGTCATACCTACGTAGCAAAATCTTCGTTCCTCTTCCATGTCCTGAGCGCTGGAATCAGGCATGATTCCTTCCGACATGCCGACGAGAAACACCACGGAATACTCGCTACCCTTAGTTTCCTCGAAGCTCTTCACGTGCACTGCCGCGTCTTCGGTGTTAGCCTCGGCCGGCTTGATCACATCCTGTTTTGCCTTGACGAATTCCTCGACGGTCTTATACTCTTTCGCCTCTTCCTCCATCTGCTCGACTTTGCGCATCGGCTCATAGACGACACCCGGAGGTACTTTTACAGAGCTATAAATCTCATGGAGCTTCTGCGTTCGCTTCAACAAACCGATTGTCTGCGCTGGAGGTAGCTTCTCCTGATTCATGGTGCGAACGATGCGAACCAGTTGCGCCAGATCCTCGCAGGAACTATCGGCGGTGGCATCATGATAGATCTCAATGGCCTTCAAAAAGGACAGATTATTAGCCTCGGCAAAACTGGCAATCGTGTTGGAGAGCCTGGATAGCTTCTGATCCATCTCTCGTGACTTCAACTGGCAGAAACGCTCGAACGACTGCCGTGCTTTCGGACCATCTGGGTCCATGACCAGCCGCAAGAACGCCATTACGTCTCCGACCTCGTCAGGCAACGAGGCTTTCTGCGGTCCGGAGGTCAACGAGCGAATGTTCCTTTTGAACAGAGCATCTTCTAGAATTGCCGCGTATCTCTGATGGCGCCAGATGATGGCGATGTCACTGGGCCGCTTGCCACTATCGATGACGATGGCAACTTCGTTGGCTACCCACTCGCACTCGTCCTCCTCGGTCTTGCATTTCTGCGGTCCGATTATGGAGCTCGTAGCAGCCTTTCCGATGCCCGCTGTTACATCTTTTTTGATCATTCGGCGAGTCAGAGCGGTGCTCAAACTTTTCGAATGGTCCACAATTGCCGGATGCGATCGCCAGTTCTTCTCCAGAATATAGCATCTTGCATTAGGCATCCGAATCGAAATCTCGGAAAGCATGTGCGGCAGCGCCCCCTTGCTCTCGTATAGACTCTCATCTTCGTTGCCGGCCAGGCACAAATTGTCCTGCGGAAACGCCAGAAGCCTTGCCATCAGGTCTTGCGCCGCCGTGCAGTCCTGATATTCATCTATCAGAACATAATCGTACTTGTTCTGATAGCGTTCCCTGATCGCGGGATCAGAAGCCAGCAGTTGAGCACAAAGCGAGATCATGTCATCGGCATCCACCTTATTGCTCTTCTTCAGAAGATCCTCATACTCTTTATAGACTTTGCCGACCAATTGATCCTCTTCCGTCATGCCCCTTTCAATTACATGCTCAGGAAGGACCATATTCGCCTTGTACAGCGATATCAGCGTAGTCAGAGTAAGTTCATCAATCTCCTGTTCAAACAACTCCATCTTGACCGGATCGGTCTCTTTCTTGATTTTTTTCAGCGCTCGCTGAAGAACTCTAAGAGGATTGCTCTCCTCCTTCACCGGCGCTTTCCGTTTTATGGAACTAGCGTTGTCCTTCAGTACCTTCAGCCCTACATCCTTCCAATCCGATATCGTCAGGCGCAGAAGCGTTTGGCCATCGATGAGAACCTCAATTGCCTT
>CAYTDR010000648.1:0-5179 GCA_964436185.1 uncultured Candidatus Obscuribacterales bacterium
CCACTCCTTCATTATTTGGCCAACCAATCGATCGATACGAGCGAGTTCAGTCGCCACCGCTGTGGACGTGATGAATTCTGTCAACGAAGTAGCCTCTATCAAGCCATATCTCTTAGCTACCTGCTCGGCAAGAGCGCTACGCTGGCCCGAACTCAGCTTTTCGAATGCACCTCGCAAGCGGGGAAGCATAGTGAGAAAGTTGTCCCATTCCGCAACTTTCAACAGCTCATCAATCGCCTGAATAAGGGAATCTGCACCAATGAGGATCGATGCTTTCGAAACTGACATGACACCATGCAAGAGGTCGCCAGCAGTGAGCATCTGTTCTACAGGCGAGCGCGTTAACGCAATGATCTCAGAGGCAAGATCCTCGCTGGTTCGCTCGCGCATCTCTAGAAGCATGCCAAAAAACGCACCTTTGAGAAACGGCACGTCCGAAGCCTCATACGCCTGCAGGACGTGCTCGATAAAAAGACTTCTGTCCAGCTCGAACAGGTCGCCTCTGAGCATTGCTTCAGCGAGCATTGTAAGAGCATTGACAACACTTTCTTCCTGCTCCGGAGGAACGGCGATCATGTCAAGAATGGCGAAACATGCTCGATCGAAGCATCGAACAATCAGGTCCAGCAGCGCCTCTTGTCTCAGACCACGCAGGTCGCTATGTTTCTCCAGCACGAAGAGCAAGCTTAGAGCCTCGGCTAACGAAACAAACCGATTATCCTCATCTATTGCATGGCTCAAAGATTCGTACGCAGTTTGAACCAGGTCAGGCAGGTCCATCGTGATAGCGTTCAATAGCTCGCGACATACTTGAGCTGCATTTGCACCGGCTTTTGCTATGGACATACGCAAGCTCTCAACTGCAGCAGCTTCAATGGTATCACCAAGCAATGTTTTCTCGATCAGCTCGGCATCGACCTCCGGACTCCAGCCGATCGACCAGCTCTCGGCGAACATCTTGCCTGCATCAAAATCACTGGTCCGCGCACCGGTCTGACCACCGACAGGTATCTTCAGATAAAGAACTCTGCTCAGGAATGCGGAACGTTTGTTATCAACGTCTTTGCGTTTATCGAGCGTTAGTTTCTGCCGCTTCTCATTCTCGAAGAAGGAAGCAAGCTCCAGTACACCAATCTGTTGGTAGAAGTCACTTACGATCGGAAGTCGACCGACCTTTGGCGAGACTTTACCGATCAACGTTCCTATGCCCGCTCTGTCGATTGCCTTCTGAAGGTTTACTCCGTCAGACGCCGGGTCACCCTTGCAGCAACACGTGATGATGGCATCATGAATGTCATCGAGAATGGGTACTTCCCGCCCACGCAAACGAGAAAGCAACTCCGCGTTCTGAGAAGCCGAAATTGCGTCAGCGGAAGAGACGGGTTCGCCTAGCGTTCTGGCCTCTTTGATGATCGACACGATATGACGACTCAATACTTCGCTTTCGCGCTTGCCGCTCTTGCGGCGAGTGACCATGTCAGCCCAGAGCGTTTGGTAAAATTGTGGTGCTCTGTTGCCGGCACCATATCCGGAGAGATCCGAAACCCGGAAGTATGAGTATGGGACCAATGTAGTGTAATTTTTACCCTCCGGAGGCTCGAAACTTTCCACTTCATCCACGATTTTTTCCATGAAAAGATGAAGTCCACCGCAGACAACCATTGCATCTTCCGGTCTGAGCTCCTTTTCCGCCAAGGTTTTCGTGATGGTTCGAAACATGAAACGTTCGCGATCGAGAGTCCCATCCAGCTCCATTCGCAACATGGGCGTGGTGGCACGGACGGCACCACAAAAAAGAGCGAACTCTCGTCGAAAATGCTCCAGATCATCGAATTTCCGCACTTCAAAGAGAGCATCCCAGGCTTCATCCCAGGTTTGGAAGCCCGACAATTCAGTCAACCGATGGAAGAATTCGCTCTCCGCAATCAATTGCTCGGGGCTGAATTCAGGAACGTCCAGTTCGTTCTTGCCTTTCCTTTTCTCTGATGGTGAGGCTGGCTCTGCAGAGCCAGCGGTCTGGTGTTCATTTGAGTCGTCCTCCTCTCCATCACTCGACTCCAAGGAAGTCGAGCTCTCCTCCTCCTCATCCAGCCCATCCAGATCGTCGACAAGACAGCTCAGCGAGGAACGCTTCTTTCTGGCGATATACCTTGCCACTTGTGTATGGTGAGGGAGATCGATAAATAACGCAGGAATCCCCAGCGCATTACACGTCTCTAGCGCAACGAATTCCGGTGAGTACGACAGCATTGGAAACCAGGATGCAGTAGAGAAGTGGATCTCCTCAGACGGCGTCGAGACGCCGGCTAGCTTCAAAAGGTTATTCTCATCGCGAAACGAGCAGTACACTGCCACCGGCGGTTTAGTATTCTTGTCGAGAAGAAGTGGAATCAGATAGCTAGCATCGCTGGGACCTTCGATAAATACAACCTTCGGCTTGCGAGTCTCAATTGCCTCTTGCACTCTAAGCGCCACCGCTGGAGAATGGTGGCGAACTGGAAACCAATAGAGCGCGTCGCTGATTACTTCCGCAACATTCTTTTGCAGGCGCTCAATGTCCAGGTCGAGCGACTCAGAAGTTATCTTTACGGCTTGAACCGGGGTTTGAATCTCTTCCTCAGTCATATTGATCTCTACTTGACGTTCGCAATTACAGAGTCATGGAATTCTTTCCAGTTCGTGTCGGTCGTAGCTCTTTTCTTCGCAACGAGGACCGCATACTCCTTCAGCACCTTCAGGTCATTCTGGTCTTCCTTCACCACAGAGCCCAGCAAATTGGCCGCAATTTGGCCAGCCGCAACTTGTCCATTGCCGAAGAATTTCGCGTGCAGCGCCGCATCCATTGCTATGCTGATGGCTTCGGCGGTGGAGATAGTCGTGGACGGTTTGTTGAGACTGGTACCATCGGCCGCTTTGCCATCTCGAATCTCGCGAAACACAGTCGTTAATAGCTCCACCAATGCTGGTGGCAGCTTAACTGAGACATCATAACGTTCAAGCAGCTCAGTAGCTCGGCTCTGTACGATCTCGACCTCGGTCTTGTGGTCACGAACAATAGGAATGTGAACGTAATTGAATCGCCGTTTGAGCGCGGCAGAGAACTCGTTTACTCCCTGATCGCGACTATTGGCGGTGGCAATGACGTTGAATCCAGGCTTTGCCCAGATCATGTTCGAATCAGGAAGCTCGGGAATGGCGATCGCCTTGTCCGAAAGCATGGAAACCAGGGAATCTTGCACATCCGGCAAGCAGCGGGTGATCTCTTCGAATCTAAACAACCTGCCTGACCTCATAGCCACCATAGCCGGTGAAGGTATGAGATTTCCGGACGTCGGTCCTTCGGCGATCACTCTCGCGATGTTCCAGGAATATTTGATATGCTCCTCAGTAGTTCCGGCAGTCCCCTGAATGGTCAAGGTCGAGATTCCGGATATAGCAGCCGCCAGGTGCTCAGAGAGCCAACTTTTGCCCGTTCCGGGTTCACCGACTAACAGCAAAGCTCGTTCAGACGCGAGAGTGACGATGGCACGTTCAACCAATCGATCGTCACCGAAAAACTTCTTTGTTATCTCGATTTTCTCAGACTTGCCATCGATCTTCGCTGTTAGCGGCTTGCAACCGACGACGTAGCTTAGCACTGCTTTGGGTGACAGTATCCAATTCTCCGGCGGTCGGTCGGCATCATTCTGCCTCAGAGCCTCTATCTGGTTTGCATAGAGAATTTCAGCAGGGAATCGAAGCGCCTCGCCGTAATCACTATCCTTGGTATCAACTGCCATGCTGCCTTTCAGCCGATCCTTGTCAGTCATTTGCTTCACCCCATCTAGGTTATCCGTCGAAACCTTGTCAATGTCCGCCTTCAAACGATGTAACTCTGCCTCATACCTTATCTCCAGCGAACCTCGCTACCGTTCTTACATGCTCGTCATTCACAAGCCAAAAGCCCATATCCCTCAGCTAAAAGCGCAACGCTTTTAGCAATGCTGCCTTGTCGATCTTCTTATCGGATATTTGCAAGTGTGTCGGCTTGTCTAACTTAATAAGACTGAGAGGCTGAAACAGAAGTTTGCAGCTCTCGAAGTGAAGTAGTCCGAATAAGGATGCCGAGCCCTTCACCTTGGCAGACAACTGCGAAAGAATCATCTTGGACTCATCCGAATCCTTCTTGGAAAGCGCGAGATGAAAGTCGAGGGAGCCACTTTGAAGAGGATAATAAGTTCTCTCATCGGTTTCGCCGATTGGCTCGGCTCCCACTGACCATTGGGGCAACACCACTTCGTCCAGCAGTTCGATCTCCAGGTCGAGGGGACCCGTCTTATGTGCTCGTATGCTGTTAAGAATGGGACGCGGGCTCCAGGAAAGAAACGTAGACCAGCCGGAGAACACCTCGCCACCATTAACGGTACTATCATTATCGAGCATCAAGCGATAAGCGCCTAACGGAGAAGCCGACACAAACGCACTCTTAATCTCAATAACTCTTGGCTCGAGAAAGATGACTGCATTGAATTTCTGCTTTTGCGGCAGGTGGAGATAGCCTTCAGGCGGTATAGGAGCTGTGGGATTTGCAGGAAACATGCACGTCCAGATAACCTTCTGTCCCGCCGGGCCCAAGCTTGATTCGCTTACAGTTCTCAAATAAAAATCGAAACTGATGATAGTTTTGGTCACCTTCTTCGCGGTGCCTAGAGTGACGACCTCGAGACTATCGATCGGTTTGCGCTCAGGAACCCATAAGAGCTTCATGAGCTGTTCATCATCATTTGCCACCAGCGCTCGCTTGATGGCATGACTGAGCAGCCAGCTGCGATTGAGAAAAAAGATCAACCTTCGGGAAGAAAAATCAGGATCGCTGCCGGTAAAACGACCTAACTCGTCATTAGCAGCCCGAAGTGTCGAGCCAAGGCGAAGAAGCCCTATGCGCGAAGCTTCTTGGAAGGAAACGGCAAGGATCTGCCTGGTAGATTCGGACGCAACGGTGAGACCTCCATGAATAAGACCTTCTATCGATCGAATCAAGCGATCGAGAAGGGGAATCAGTTTCTGCTTGTCTGCTGCTGATAGCTTCATTGAGCTCTTCCTGAAGTTAATAAAACTCAATCAACTGCTGGTCCGCACCTGTACGACGCACCAGTCACGTAGTCCGGTTCTTATGGATGGTCTTCTGCAGAGGCAAGTC
>CAYTDR010000649.1:0-2278 GCA_964436185.1 uncultured Candidatus Obscuribacterales bacterium
CTGCCGGCAGGCTGCAGGTTGATACATCTCTCATGGCCGAGCTGATGATCCTGGACAGAGCGATAGAGCCGTCCGAGAAGCTTCTGGTGGTCGACTCGATGACAGGTCAGGAAGCAGTCAACGTAGCCGAGACTTTCAATACGCAGCTAGATGTGACCGGATTACTGCTCTCCAAAGTAGATGGTGATGCCAGGGGCGGTGCCGCGCTATCCGTTAGAGAAGCAGTCGGCAAGCCGGTGAAATTCATCTCCACTGGGGAGAAACTCGACAACTTGGAGACATACTCTCACTGGTCGAAAAAGCTCAGCTCTCCATGGACGAGAAAGAAGCCGAGAAAGTAGCAATGGAGATGTTGAAGGGCGACTTTACGCTCGAGATGTTCCTCCATATGAACAAGATGATGAAGAAGATGGGCTCAATGGGCGACATCATGAAAATGATGGGATTGGGCGGCATGCTGGGGATGAACACCGAGCAGCAGAAGCAGGTTGCTATTCATTCAGAGAAGATGATGCATCTTTACGAAACCGCCATCAACTCTATGACTCCCAGAGAGCGCAAGAATCCGGACCTCATTGATTTCAGTCGTAGACGGAGAATCGCTAAAGGTTCCGGACTGCAAGACAAACAAGTCGGACAGATGCTCAATGAGTTCAACCAGATGAAGTCGATGTTCCCTTACCTGCGCCAAATGATGGCGATGGGCGGCGGTGGTTTACCGGGAATGCCCGGAATACCGGGGCTCCCTGGAATGGGTGGTGGCGGTGGAATGGGCATGCCAGGTATGCCTCGTCCTGGCGGATACCCAGGCGGAATGCCGGCACTTCCAGGCAGCATGCCCAGACCGGGCGGCGCTCAAGCGAAAGGCTTCAGTCGTGGACGCATGCTCCGTAAGCGCAAAAAGAAACACTAACTAAAACAAACGCCGATATCCAAGCGCCAGTCCGTCGAACGAGAGTGGTTCCATCGGTTGCGCCCTTAGATTTGCCAAAGTAGATCATTTAGAACCCTGCCCGCAATCAGGTTATAATCGAAATCACGTTAGCCAATGCAAGGGGTGATGCCGAATGTCACTGAAACCGCGAATGGACTTCCTGACCGCTGATGAGTATCTGGAGAGAGAAGAGTGCTCGCCAGTTCGTCACGAATATGTCGACGGGAAAGTGTACGCTATGACAGGCGGGACAATAAGGCACAATCTTATTGCCGGTAATGTTTACTCCCTTCTGCGACAACACACACGAGGAGGCTCTTGCAGAGTATTTATCTCTGACATAAAAGTCAGAGTTGACTCCATTAACTGCTTTTATTATCCGGATGTGATGGTCGCATGTGGCGCGGTTGACGCAAAGAGCGTCTTTACCGCAAACCCAGCGTTGATAGTCGAAGTCTTGTCTCCATCAACCTCCAAAATAGATCGGCGCGAGAAGCTAATTGCTTACAAGCAGATCAATACGCTGAAAGAGTACATTATCGTCCACCAGCGAAAGAGAAACATCGAGGTACATTCAAGAACCACGGATGGTGGCTGGGAGGTTCACTCGCATACAGGCGGAGAGAGCTTCACCCTTTCTTTTGGTTCCACTAATCCATTGGTCGTTTCAGTCGATGAGATCTATGAAGATGTTGACCAGGTAGATCAGCCAAACTCCGATCCACGAGTATGCGAAAGCGATGACAGCTATCTAGAGGAAGATTGGTGACCATTCCTGTATAGAGTTTCGGACAGAAGGGACTTCCTCTAAGTGCAAGTACGAGACGCAAGCCAGAAGGTATACGCCTCGATCGTTCGCATGTATTCCGCTCTCATCATTGGTTTCGTAGGAGCCATCTGAGAGCTGGTTCTTTTGCCTCAAACATAAGAACGTTCATACTCCGCCGTACCATCGTTATTGGGAATCAACTGCGGGCACTTTGGTTTTAGCTTCCAGTTCGGCACGCTTTGCCTGTAATACGCTGAAGCCGCTCTTGATTCCGCCTTCGATAGGGCCGTTGGAAGCGATGAGCATAAAGGCCGTAAAGGAGACCACGACCCCCGCGATGATGACCGCGAATACAATAACCACTCGAGTTATTAAGAGTCTTGTGTTATCCGTACGCGCTCTATTCGGTTTCATAACCACCACTGCATAATTTTTTGTGCAAATCGTCGAGTGATTGCAAAAGAAAAGTTGAGTTTCACCTAGCGCCATGACACCATTGGCAGTGCGCAGATCGTTGGCTGGATGGGCCGGCAACTTCGAATGGCATCAAGTTTCTTTGTCTAGTATGCAATAGT
>CAYTDR010000649.1:2288-5179 GCA_964436185.1 uncultured Candidatus Obscuribacterales bacterium
TGCGAGACCTGTTACAGTACAGCGTATGCTCTTATGTCAAGCAAGTTTTGTCAAGAGGAGATGCGGTCGAATCCATGAGACTTGGATCTAGCAAAAATTCCAGGTTTTCTGCTTGCAAAGCGTTTGCTCGCCCTTCGAGTATTTATTTACTAGGCGAGTTTTTTCTTTTTGTGCGACTCGGTAGTTTCTTTTTCTCTCACTGTGTGGATCGATCAGTCGATGAGACTCGCTTCTCGACTGATCGATCCATGGTTAACAAGGACAAGAAAACGACTTGTCAGAATAAGTTGTAGCCGGAATCCGGAGTTCATGCACAGTTTGTCCATACTTAAGTCACACGCTCGGCTCGCCTTGTTTGAGCGCACTGCGCAAGCAACTTGTGTTGTCCTATTTATCCTGGTGCAGCTAATGTCGGCGGCATTCGGGTCCACTCCACCAAATGTGGTCCACCCAACTGACAAAAGTAACCTTTCACTCCCCAATGCATTCAATGAAGGACTGATACACAGTCCTCGCACTGCTTCTGTGCGTCTGCAGCTGGGCATCACAAAGTCTCAACTTATACCCGCAACGGAGCTGCCCATTCTAAACTTCCAGCAAGGCGACCTCTCTCAGTATAAAGCGACCGGTCGCCAGCTCCAAATCGAGATCAAGGCGCAAGAGAATATCGTCACTCAAGAGGTTGTAACTGCCTACCAGCGTATGGTTGGCGCAAAACGAAAGATTGAGATTTATCAAGATCGCTTGCTGGCACGAACGCTGGAAATAGTGCGTCCGGCCAGACTCGGTTACGAAATAGCGAACAGCAATATCAATGATGTCTTGCTTGCCCAACAATCCGCTATAGCAGTGAAGACTGAGTATCTTGAGGCAGTTGCCGCTTACCAGATAGCTTTCAAAGATCTTGAGCAGTCAATCGGAACACCTTTGCAGTGAAGGAAACTTAAAATGCAAGGCATCATTGCACAATTCGTCGTGACAGCACTAAAAGGGAGATTCATAACCCTGGTTGCTACAGCGCTGCTGGTCGTCGCCGGTGTCATCGCATTCAAAACCTTGTCTATCGAAGCCTATCCGGAGCTAGCCAACCCTCAAGTTCGAGTCATAACACTCTATCCGGGCAAAGGACCGGAAGAAGTAGAAAGACTGGTGACAGTACCATTAGAGAAAGAACTCAACGGCATACCTGGCCAAACAGCGCTGCGTTCCATCTCGCTCTACGGATTGTCCGTAGTAATCACCACCTTCACTGAGTCTACGCCCATGGCTTTCGCACGCCAGCAGGTTCTAGAAAGACTTCCAAGAGCGAATGTTCCTCCGGATGCACAACCGAACATGGAACCCGAGGTGGGTTCACTGCGGGAAATTTATCGATATACGCTTGAAAGCTCGTACTACTCACCAATGGGTCTGAGATCAGTTCAAGTGTGGGAACTGGAAAAACTCTTTCGACAAATCCCGGGTGTGATTGGAGTGGTAAGCCAGGGTGGACCAACAAAGACCTATCAAGTAAATGTCGATCCACACCGTTTGCAGGCATACGGACTGACACTTAAGGCTGTGGATGTGGCGTTGTCTCGTTCAAATGCCACTACTGGCGGAGGCTATGTCGAAGACAATGGCAACGCTTTAATCGTAAGGCAAATGGGCTTAATCAAGGACTTGGACGACATTCGGAAAATAGTCCTCAAAACCACGGATCAAGGCACTCCTGTGACGATCGCAGATATCGCCAGGGTAGAGATTGGTCCGATGGTCAGACTAGGACAGGTCGGAAAGGACCACGAAGACGACGTCATAGAGGGCATTCTTCTGCTTCGTCGCGGCGAAAACCCTTCCAAAGTTCTTGCTGCTATAAAAGAACGCCTGCCGGAAATCACTTCACGCCTGCCGCCAGGCGTGAAGCTCGTGCCTTTCTATGACAGGACGAAGCTGATTAACCAAACGCTGCACACGGTGGGAACCAACGTAGTAGTCGGTATCGCATTGGTTGTCATCTTTCTGACGCTTTTCTTGAGAGACGCCAAAGCGGCTGTCATCACCGCATGTGTAATTCCTGTCTCGATGCTCGTTGCATTTATCGTACTTAGTTTCCTAGGTATACCCGCCAATCTCCTGAGCCTGGGAGCAATTGACTTTGGAATACTGGTCGACGCTGCCGTCGTAATGACTGAAAACGTAGTGCGACGACTTTCAGAAGAGGGCAAAAATCTGCGCCCCGCTGAAAGACTGATTCTGCTTACTGAATCAGCTCAAGAAGTCGCCGCTCCAATTGTGTTTGGAACGCTCACAATCATAACAACCTTCCTTCCAATCTTTGCCTTCTCGGGTGTTGAAGGTAAGCTCTTTCGTCCTCTGGCTATAACAATGGTCGCTGCGCTAGTTGGATCTGCACTTGCGGCTTTGACACTCATACCAGTTCTGTGTTCGTTTTTTCTCACAAAAAATACTGTTTCGGAGAAAGTCAGCCCTTTAGTGTCGGTTGCTAGAACCATATATAAGCCCTCCTTAAGGTGGTCCTTGCGCTTTCCCTGGTTGGTAATTGGGCTGTGCACCATTGTTGTTTCATTCTCTGTCTGGTTGTTCACACAGGTTGGGGGCGAGTTTCTTCCGCATTTAGAAGAAGGCAACATCTGGCTCCGGGCAACAGTAAAACCCGGTAGTGTATCGCTCAAAGAATCGGTTCAACTCGCAAGAGAAATGCGCGAAACATTACTCAAGTTTCCAGAGGTGGACCAGATTCTCACCCAGGTCGGCGGTCCGGATGATGGTACTGATCCAGCCCGATTCGCGGATCAAGAGCACTTCATTGACCTTAAGCCTCGCACAAAATGGCGACCTCAATTTAACGAGGACAAGGACAAACTCGTTGCAACGATGCGATCGGCTCT
>CAYTDR010000650.1:0-5170 GCA_964436185.1 uncultured Candidatus Obscuribacterales bacterium
CGTCGATTGACTCTTCTGATGAAGGGCGCGGAGCAACTGATCTTTGCTACCGAGCTTCAAAATGAGTTTTTTAACACCACTTCGAATCTCATCGGTATCACACTTTCAAAAGCAGATCAGTTGACGGAGAAGTTCGAATCCGTGAAGCAGGCGAAATCGGGAATTTTGTCCGCGTTCTCTGTGTTTTCGAAGACCATTCAAGATACGGTAGACAGCACGCTGGAAAAACACTTGATGCCGGCACTTGGAATGCCACTAGACGAGATACCACAGGGAAAAACACCTGATGAGTATTTGAGCATTGCCGAACGTTACGAAAAGATTGGTCTGGCAGAGCCCACGCGGCGAATCCTCAAACATATTCGCACAACATTTCCTGACAGTCGCGCAGCCATCACTGCAAGTCTGCGGCTCAAAACTAGAGTGCCTGTCCATGAAATAAAACAAGATGCGCAGAGAAAGTACCTTCACGCCGTCAGAGATGGTTTGTTAACAAATCGAACCGCAAGCAAAGATGCGTATGAAGAGTTGCTTCGCGAATACCCGGAGTTCGAATGGCCTTATGCGAATCTCAGCTGCATCGTTCTGAAGGAAGGCGATCTTGCTCGCGCAACGGATCTCGTCAACAGAGCGATCACCATCAATCAAGCCTCGCTACGAGCGTGGGCGTGTATGGCTCGCATCAATCTTGTGGAGTGGAAGCTGGATCTTCTTAAAAAGAGTGCGGACAAAATGGACAAGCTGGAACCAGGCAACTCCTACGTCCAGGCGTACAACGCAATTCTCGAATTTATCGAAACCAATAATTTGGATTAGCGATTTCGCGCTGTCAGCCATGTTTGAAACGCAGTTTTGTTAACGACACCTAATCGCTTGACGCCCTTAGAGTCGTAACGACGGTATACCTGATTCTTGCGGGATACCATATAATGAAGCGAGTCGCGGGGTCATAGCTCAGTTGGTAGAGCGCACGGATCGCACCCGTGAGGCCAGGGGTTCGAATCCCCTTGACTCCATAAACCGCAATTTTGATTACAGTCTCTGTGGGAAACGCAAGTCTCTCAAGGCTATCTGGCGATCATACTGTGCGATCTCCAAAAATAGAATTCGCCTTTTCGTGACTGCAATCAACGTAAGTTTTCTACAAACGCATAAATCCCGTTCGACACTGAAGAAACGCGAAACCTCCAGTCTTCAAGCATCTCGAGATACGAAAAATAGTTTGTATAAACGCCCTTCACCCAAGGCCTGACTAATCTCCCGTAAGCAAAAGAAAGGGAAGAATGTGACGATAAAACCCACTTGGTGAGCGGAAAAACAAAGCAAGTAGGCACCCGGATCATTGAGCGAAGGAAGCGGTGCGATATCGTGGTGCATGATCCGTCCTTCCACGTGAAGGATGATGTTTACCAGGATTGTAAACAGAATGGTTTTGTAAATAACCGGAATGATTAACGGCCTATGAGAAAAGCGTTTCGCGATTTTCATTTTCTCGAGAACGAAGACAAACTTTCCCAGTCCTAGAGCAGCAACTCCTGCAGTCGCATATCCGGCAACAAAATCGTTTTCGGAACAACGAGCAAGCAGAGTCGCGCATTTAAAAGTTTCTAGGATAGAGAACGATAGAGCCAGATAGAGAATGACTACGCCTATCTCTCGAACCTCATGCCAGACTTTATGCTTCCAACTATGGGGAGGCTCTTCTTTAGATGTCTCGGTCTGGGAAGCGGACGCGGTCGCGCCGGACGTCACGCGGAGATGTCCATCCAAGCGCTCGGGAGAGCCGGCATCGGAGGCTACTTTATTTATAGGTGCAGTCTCGGAAGAAATTCCGCGCACAGATTCAATCTCATCCATATATCTATCTTCTTTGCGTCTCAAAGAACGACGCTGATACCTCTTATTGACTCTGTGTAAAAAGGATCCACTCAGCAGGAAACTCTCGTCTCTGCCACATTCCCGAGATCGGTATTTGGTAGTCCTGTCGTCAAGTTCAGTCGACAATAATAGCGCAGTTCCCCGAAAGTTCACCACGACTCAGTGGGGTCCTAGTAGAGAGAAGACAGAAAGAACGTCAAAATGTAAATCGATTGCAGGTCAAGCAGGTGTAGAAATGCGTTGAACCGATTGAGCGAAAATGAGTGTGCATTGGCCCTTGGGAACCGCTCGGACGCATCAGAGTAGTGCCACCGAAGCCCCAACCCGCCCCGAAGTTGTCTCGTTGAAAGCTACGTGTTATTCCCAGCGGCGGTACAAATTGTTCACAACCGTCATTTAAAGTGGCGTAATATCAACACCCCACCCATGTCGCTATATTTATTTTCGAGGTCCTGCTAATGAGCGATCTTAGAGCTTATGCTGGCTTTTCAGATGTCAGCGCTGTCACACATTTCGATGAGAACGAAGGTTTGGGAGCAAAATTACTTCGTGAGACCTGCATGGTTGCCAGCGGTGTCCGCGGTGCGGTCGCCGATGTCCTGAACAATCCCGGTGCCAAACTTCCTGAAGTTGCAACGGCTGGTGCTTTCGGCGTTGGACTGAAGTCTTTGCAAAAGGCTGGAGCACGCGGGCGGATTCTGGCATGTGGTGTCGCCGGAGGGATGGCACTTAAAGTGGCGTATGACGAGATGACAGGAGATCGGTGGAGCACCTTCGGTGCTGCCGCAGTGGATACCTGGCGATCAGACGCAAACTACAACGCCAACGTTGACGCTACCAAATCAACTATCGGCTCCTTCGTCGTTGATACTGCAGCTGGTGCGGCAGGCTTCAAGCTGGCCGGCACATCGGTGGGCAGCAGAGTCTTGTATGGTGAGATGGGGTCCAAGGTACCACTTCGGTTAGCAAGAGATCCCTTCTCAATATCTGCCACTACAGAAGGTGCCGCGAATCCGTTTCGTGGATTAAACACCCGGTTGTCCACTCTTGAAGCGAAAGCAGGAGCGCCGGATGCGTTGATATCGGTGACCAGCCGAGGAAGTATCGAGTCGATCGGGTTGCAGAGAGGACTAACTCCAGGCCAATCAGCGAGATTGAACGCAACGGTTACTTTTGCCGAGCTTGCCAGTCAGGATGCAGCAGCAGCCGACGCAGCAGCAGGTTCGACACTACTAGGCCGCGTCGGTCTCGCCGGTGAAAAGACTAATATGACAAGCGCCTTTAAAGGTGCTGAGGCTTATGTCAACGGTATTCAAGGTGGTAACCAATACGCCAGGTTCTTGAACGAACGGTATGGCTCAGCTCCTGATACCTGGCTCACGCCCTCGCCCACTGCAGGGGCCGCCACAGACTCCTTGTTAACTCGGAGCGTGGAAATTACGCCCCCAAAAGGGGCTACAGCGAGTGGACCCAATGTTTCCGGATTGTCGCCGTGGAACAGGAGAGGCGCTGTAGGTGAAGCCGCCCGATATATGGACGCCCAAGCTCCCGCCACAGACGCCTTGTTGTCTGCGAGCATGGAGATCAACCCGAGGAACAGAGCTATAGCAAGCAATCCGACGGTTGCCAGAATGTCGCCGTTTGATAGGCGCGCCGCTGTAGATGCAGTCGGCCAGTACATGGAGAGCCGAGCCGCTTCCGACATTCCAGGTGCACATCCACTGGTGAGGGATGCATGGATAGGCAGAGAAGCTCAAGTTTTGCCGCCTCATATCGTGGATACAGTCACGCACCTTACAACGACCTTCGGAGATGATGCTGTAAGAAATACAACTTTGGTCAACCAGATTGCAGATTTGGTTGGAGGCGGAAGACCAAGGGCTGAATACGAACACGCATACAGAGCCATGACAGGGATGATGAATGATGCTTCAACCTGGACCGGACCCGTTGCGCCACCAGTCACCACGGTTCCTTCTGGTGGATGACCTTTGCGATTCGAGCGAGAAGCTGACTCTGACTATACTCCTCGACGCAAATCCGGGATGAGGTTTCGATATTCTTTACCGTTCAGCACATCAAGCGCGGGCGTCGATTCACCTTGATGTCTGTCCGATGATTCGATGCGCATGCGAGAAGCTCTTGAAATACCAACTATCTCGCGAAAACGGACGCAACTGAACTCCGATTGGAATCGGATTGCCAAAACAATCCTTGTGGTCGGGTCCCGTACAATCGATCACTAACGGCGTTCCATCGGGAGAGCGGCCATAAGATCCTACCCACATGATCACATGGCTGACTTTGTCGCCTTGCCGGTCTTTGATATACAGAAGATCGCCAGTGTCGAGTTTGGAAGTCAGGTCATCGTATCCGTTGTCGTTGACGATTACCTGCGCCTCCAAGATTGGTTGTCCGTCTGGTCCCTCTATGAGTGTTGTTTCTGCCTGCTTGCCGATTCCAGTACTCATATGTAATCCCAGCCCGTAGTTGTAGACCCAGGCCGTAAAGTCACTGCAGTCCATCCCTTTTGAATTGCATCCGTATGCGACCGGCTTCCACGGCCAGCTTGGAGGCGGGTTCCACGCGGGTATGTGATGATGCTGATATGGCAAACCTATAAGGTTGCTGGCAACAGTAAGAACCCGCTGCTTCTTCCAATTGTCAGGAATTCGGTCCAGTCCCGGAATAGCGGGAAAGTGCCTGGGATCTGGTCCCCATGCGCCAAACTTAGTCAAGGTTCGGCGCGAATACCATTCTTCAAATGGAGTTTTGGATTGCAATCGCCAGTCGTCGCGAGGCGGCTCGGAATCGATTCCACACAGCTCCTGTCGCGGAATGTCGAAGAAGAGTCTATAAGGGGATTCATATTGATCGGCGCGAGAAGGTAAAGCGAACAAAGTCAAAAAAACGATCGCGATCAGAGTTAAAAGATGAGAGCGCTCTACAAAAACTCTTCTATAATCCACGCTTCGTCCCCTTCCAAGAGTCCCTATTCCACTCATTCTAGTCCCCTCACAGCCATGAGCGGATGCTCGAGAATCAGTCGGTTCGATTGCAGAAATCACAATATAAGGAACGCAATTCGTCAACAAAAATGTGATGCAAAAGCCCGTCAGTGTCAGGCTTTCAATACTCCGGTATATACTATATGAAGATATTTCTTCCAGCTAGATGTACTTCAATCGATAGAGTGGTATATTTCTTAGAACACGGCGTGGGCTATTAGCTCAGGTGGTTAGAGCGCACCCCTGATAAGGGTGAGGTCCGTGGTTCGAGTCCACGATGGCCC
>CAYTDR010000651.1:0-960 GCA_964436185.1 uncultured Candidatus Obscuribacterales bacterium
ATGGACTGGGCGCCTGAGATCATCGGACCGCACGATGTTTTCAGCTCAAACCAGAATAATCGAACGATCTTCGCATACGGAATGAGCAGCAATCAACCCCTTCCGCTGACACCAGATATGGTTGCATACCTGTCGGACTCGCTGACTCTTCCCTGGAAGACCCACCGAAAATCAGATGGTGTAGTCTCGCCTGAGCTGAGCGTCTCGGACGAGCCGGATCCGGATGAGTCTATTCCGTTGATTCTTGAAAAGGCGTGGAATATGGAATCGGAACCGAGAGTAATGCAGATAATAGGCGATACCGTCTCATATTATGCTGACAAGCGAGATTATTGCGTTTATGACAATCCCACGCGTTTTGCTCAACGACCCGAGTTCAGCGCCGAGATACCAGTTATCAGCGAATGATCATGAAACCCATCACTCGATTTCTTACCGCCCTGTCGTATGTCACGATCTTTCCGTTTGGTAATGAGTATTCGGGGCTGTATCCGGACTCCTCTCAAGCGGCGGAATCTTCTAATGCTGTTGGCGAAGGAAACGCGGCAGGCACCACCGGTGATGGTACGCCCGGCAGAACGGCAGGCGGCAAGGGGGCTGCATCCGATCCGGAGTCAGACGCGAATGTCGGAGTCGGTGGGCGGACGGAGATGAGAAATTCTGAAGTCTTTGAACCGCTGGCGGGTCTTTCGAAGTACCTTCCTGCGGTCGGTCTGGTGGTCGGACTCAGTTTGTCTGCTATTTATTTGCTGGCAGCCGATATTTTAAACGCGTCCGTTTTCGTCATTGCCGCTGTCATTGTGGTTGCCTGGCTGGTTATTACTGGTGGCCTACATTTCGATGGATTGATGGATTCGGCCGATGGTATCTGTTCTCATCGAGACCGCAAGCGTATGCTCGAGATAATGCAAGACAGCCGGGTGGGCAATTTTGGAGCCATGACCGGACTTTGTGTCTTGC
>CAYTDR010000651.1:970-5168 GCA_964436185.1 uncultured Candidatus Obscuribacterales bacterium
TCACCCTTACTTGTCTCTTAATGAACCATGATTCGGCTCTGGTTATTTTGCTTCTTGTGCCCGCCTGGGCTAGATGGTGCGAGCTTTATGCAATCGCTGTTTTCCCGTATGCTCGGCAAGAGGGTAAAGGAAAAGTTTGGCATGATACCACCGTGATACCAGGGGACTTGATACTGGGCGCAATCACACCAATCTTGCTGACACTGGCATTATGTCTTACTCTTGGAAGCACGGTGCCGTTAGTGGTGACAACTTTCACTTGCATCTCCGGTGTTCTGTTTTCTCACTGGTTTCAGTCGCATCTAGGCGGACAGACCGGTGACACATATGGTGCCGTGGTGGAGTTGTCTGAGACCAGTGCGCTATTAATGACGGCTCTTGTGGCTGCTTTCATCGGTACGTGAACAAATCACTTAGGTGACTGCAACCTCGGACTGACAGCGAGGAATTAGCGCCTTCTAAGAGTAGGCGAGTGGAGCGCAATGACAACCCTTTTAAGATGTACACAATTGCAGTTTGATCACACTCTTTCAGGTAAAATTGCCATGAATTTCTTGCTGTTCCTCAACATAAGGGTGTTGGGCGGTATAGACGGGGGTGTTTAAGGTGAGTATTCAGCGCAAGACTGTTATCGCTGGCAATTGGAAAATGAATAAGACCGTAAAGGAAGCGCAGGAGCTGGCAACCGCAGTCGCGCAAGGGCTTTCCGGTTTGAAGGACCTTCCTGAGGTCGTGCTTTGCCCGCCATTTACAGCCCTCGACACAGTCTTCCAGGCAGTCAAGGGTAGTCCCGCAGCTGTTGGTTCGCAAACAATGGACTATCGCGACAGCGGTGCATACACCGGAGAGATTTCACCCGTTATGCTGGCAGAGCTAGGCGTCAAGTACGTCATCATCGGGCACTCCGAGCGCCGGCAGTTTTTTGGCGAGACTAATGCTACTGTCAACTTGCGTCTGAAAGCTGCACTGCGACACGACCTTATACCAATAGTTTGCGTCGGTGAGACGCTGGACGAGCGAGAAGACGGGCTCACAGATGCTGTCGTTCGTCGTCAAGTTGCTGCATGCCTGCAGGATCTCGATGAAGCTGATGTAGAGCCTTTAATTGTGGCATATGAGCCAGTCTGGGCTATCGGTACGGGCAAGACCTGCGAAGCAGACGAAGCGAACCGAGTAGCGCAACTTATCCGAACGACCATTAACGAATATTTCAGTCGGGTGGAAGGTTCCTCCGGCAAGTCCGAAATTGGGGATACCATTCCGATTCTGTATGGCGGAAGCGTTAATCCTGCCAATGTAGAAGAACAGCTTGGCAAGCCGAACATCGACGGTTCTCTTGTTGGTGGTGCCAGCCTCAAATCGGATGATTTCCTGAAGATCATTGAAGCCGGGTGTAAGCGAGTTCAGCTCGCACCGTCCGGCGCTTAGGAATTGTTAGCAAACAAGCACTATGGGTGTACCAGGCTTCTGGTTCGTTTATAATGCATGTTGCTAGACCACAAGCATGGAGAGGTGTCAGAGTGGTCTATCGTGCAGTCCTGGAAAGACTGTCTCCGTTAATAGCGGAGCGAGGGTTCGAATCCCTCCCTCTCCGATTTTTTCCCTGGAATACTGAAGCGTGGGTGCAAGTGTATGAGTCACTTCACTGAAAAACTGGTCGATATCGAAAAAACTTTCGAGCAGCTGGAAGCACAGATGGCTGATCCCGCTGTACTTGCTGACCAACGCCGGATTCAGGAACTAGCAAGAACTCGTCGCCAGCTCGAACCTACTATTGAGACGTTTCGCTCTTACCGCGCTGTTGAAGAACAGATTGAAGCGGCAGGCGAACTGCTTAAAGAGACCAGCAGCGATGATGAGCGCGAGTACTACCAGTCAGAGCTGAATACTGCTCGGGATGAGCTCGTGCGTCTGGAAGAGAAGCTGAAGCTCTTGCTTCTGCCTCGAGATCCCAACGATGACAAGAACATCATGGTCGAGATTCGCGCAGGCGCTGGTGGCGATGAAGCGTCGCTGTTTGCTGGCGATCTGTTCAGAATGTACACCCGATATGCCGATCGTCTCAGTTGGCAATGGCAAGTGGAAAGCAGTCACGAAGGCGAGCTTGGCGGTTTCAAAGAAATTATCGTCAGCGTCAAAGCTGATGGTGCCTATAGTAAGTTCAAGTTCGAGTCGGGAGTTCATCGCGTCCAGCGTGTGCCTCAAACTGAGGCGTCCGGCCGTGTTCACACCTCTACAGCCACTGTGGCTGTCATGCCTGAAGCAGAAGAGATTGACTTCGAGTTGGATGAAAACGAGCTGGATATTTCCACTATGCGTTCCGGCGGCGCCGGCGGGCAGAACGTCAACAAAGTAGAGACAGCGGTTCGAATCGTGCATATCCCGACGGGAACTATGGTCGCTTGCTCGGAAGAGCGCAGTCAGTTGCAGAACAAAGAGCGGGCTAAACAAATTCTGAGAAACAAGCTCTACAAGCTGAAGCTCGAAGAGCAACAGAAAGAGATTTACGACAAACGTCGATCTCAGGTAGGGACCGGCGATCGCTCTGAAAAAATTCGCACTTATAACTTTAAAGACAATCGAGTCACTGAGCACCGAATCAACCAGAACTTCTCTCTGGAGAAAATTTTGTTGGGCGATCTGGATGAGCTGATCGAATCGATCATGATTGTTGACCAACAAGAAAAGCTTCTGGCGGCGACAGGCTCGCAGGTTTGATCTATCGGTTCTTGGGTTGTCCGGATCGAATGGTTTATGCTGGTGCTGGTGCAAACCGGCGGATTTCTCTTTGCTGAGCAGTTGCCAGACAGACCGGAACAACCAAAACATAAGCGATAGTCATCATGCAATACATGTGGTTTACTCCAGGATCTAAGTTGAAGGCAGTCAAGCTGGATCTGGTCAAGGTGCTTGAAAGCTTCGGCGTGGAGAGAGACGAAGCCTTGACGGAAGCAGAGCTTTTTGTCGAGCACGTGACTGGGATGAACCCCTCTCGTCAACTTGTTTGTCTGGATCTCCCCATTACCGAGGAGAACATGTGTCAGTTGGAGCGTTTCCTGAGAGACCGAAAGCGACGGTTGCCCATTCAGTACATTCTCCAGAAGGCGATGTTCTTGGGTCTGGAGTTGAGAGTGGTGCCGGGTGTTTTTATTCCCCGGTGCGATACCGAGACTTTGGTTGAGGTTTTTCTTGCCAAAGTCGCAGCATCGCCGGCGCGAAACAACCGCTTGAGGCTGCTCGAGGTAGGGATTGGCAGTGGTGCGATCTCGATAGGCATTCTCTCCAAGCTTGGCAACGCCGAAGTCGTGGCCACCGATGTATCGCGAGCTGCAGTGACGATAGCCAAGGAAAACGCTCTACGGCATGGAGTGATCGACCGTCTTGAAGTGGTTCAGACTGAGTCGTGGTGGGAGTTGGAAGGGACGTTCGATGCTATCGTCTCGAACCCTCCGTATATTCCATTGTCAAAAGCTTCGGAACTGCAGCCGGAAGTTGCCTTGCACGAGCCATCCGCGGCCCTTTTTGGTGGCGACGAGGATGGGTTGGAATTTTATCGACATCTTGTCGACCGTGCTCCAGCCAAGATAGGGGGCGATCTGGGGCTAGTGGCCGTCGAAATCGGCGACGATCAGTCCGCCGCGGTGTCCAGCCTGTTCATTGATTGCGGTTGGACAAGCGTGGAGACGTATAACGACTTGAATAAACTTCCGAGGGTGGTGACCGCTCGCCGAGCCAATTCCAGCTTGTAAATAACTTGTCAACTGCTAATATTGTTTATAGAGACTAATATTTCGAGCAGCAGGTGGATGAAAGACGGAATTCTTAAAGCAATGACTGCCGACGGCAAAGTCAGAGCAGCAATTGCCACCACGACCCAAATAGTAGAGGCTGCACGGCATAGGCACCAGTTATCCTATACCGGGACTGCGGCACTTGGACGAGCGATGACAGCCGGACTGCTTCTTGCTCGGATCATGACTCGCTCGGGGCAGGTCGCCATGAAGTTTCATGGCAATGGCCCGTTAGGTAGAGTTTTCGTTGACGCATCAGCGCAAGGTACTGTCAGAGGCTATGTCGACAATCCCCAGGTTGAGTTACCGCTAAACTCCCTGGGGAATTTTGATGTTGGGGGTGCTATCGGCTCCACGGGCTATTTGCACGTCACCATCGATCATGGCTTCGGTCGCGCCCACACCTC
>CAYTDR010000652.1:0-5163 GCA_964436185.1 uncultured Candidatus Obscuribacterales bacterium
AGCCAACAACAGAGCTAGTCAATTTCGAGTTCGCCAGCAAGAAAACCACCGACATGAGAACTTTGACGGAGCGCGCAGGACAGCCGACCACTGCTGTCGAGCAGCTCAGACAAGTGCAGGAAGGACGTGAAAACTTGGCTGGACAGCCAATCATAGAAGTACCGACCGAAGTCAACGTGTACAGACCGGCAGGTCTTCCTGAAATAGTGATTCCAAGGACATATGACACGGCCCTCAACGAAGTTCGTGAATTGAGGCGCATCGTCTCACAGGACGTAAACTGGTCCAGCCCGGAAGCCGTAGAACAGTATCGAACCGCTCGCGAGACTCTCAGGCGGCATCCACTCAAAGACCGCCTGCTACCGGAAGAACTCATTCCGCACCTGGAAGAGCTCCCCAATTCGCTGACCAGACGAGTAATCATCACAGATAGACCCAATCCCGGAGATCCCGATTACCGCGTCCAATATGACGATCCGTTGTTTGTCTCCAAGGCTGAAGCCACCTCCGCTGGTGATACATTCCTGTTCCAACCGACCCGGCAGTTGATCGACTCAGGAGCACGCTCCCCTCTCAGTGAGATAATCAAGCACGAGTACGCGCACCACCTGCGGTGGGGCAAGACCAAATTGTCCGAGCTGTACGACAGAACAACCGTAGTAGAGCCGGACTCTGTGACTCGCTCGGATGGACGTGGTCGTCCAGTGGAAGACTGGGCAATTAATCTCGGTGAAAACCTACTTCATCCTGACGCAAGTGTGGCAGCAGCTACCGCCAGGGCGATTCCCGTTCGCTCTCTAATCCTCGCCCGCGCCCTTTCAGAGACATTGGGAGAAATCCCTGTGCCTACTCGAGGAAGGCATCACAATGCTCTTATGCAGCGGGCACAAATGGTATCCACTATCGCTGAACCGCTGGCGCGGCAGTCTCTCAACAATTTGAGAACCGGTCCAAACCGTGAAACCGGCTCGAAGGCCGCCGCAATTCTGGCAGAGCTGGGTCTGTGATCTCTCTGTCTCTCTAGCCTGCGATGAGGTCTGACACGCGATCGAGATCTTCTTGCAGCTCGTGAACAGATTCGTATCTATAATCACGATCTTTCTGAAGGCACTTGCCGATTATTCTTTCCAGCTCCTGCAATAACTCCGGCGAGGCACCCGGCACCTCCAGTGATGGTGGCAATCCGTGTACGTGAAGCAGAATCGTCGCTAAGAGACTGTCTCCGACGAACGGCGGAGAGCCGTTGAGCGCCTCAAAGATGATGCATCCCAGCGAGTAGATATCCGAGCGCTGATCGACCGACCGCCCGAGACACTGTTCCGGGCTCATGTATGGAGGGCTGCCGAAGATATCTCCCGTTTTCGTCAAAGTGGCGGTTGTATTGTCCAAGCGGGTAACTTTAGCCAGTCCAAAGTCGACAATCTTCACGGACAGCTTATCCGCTTCCTCCTCGACCAACATAAGGTTGCTTGGCTTTATATCGCGGTGCACTATGCCCTTTTCATGCGCATGGGCCAGACCGCTCGCGGTCTGTTGCATCAAATCAAGCATTTGAGCGGGGGAAAGCCTTCCTTCTGAACTTATGAGATCGGCAAGACTTTTCCCTTCTAAAAGCTCCATCACCAGATACGGTTGCATGATATCGAGGAAGCCGAAGTCGTGAACCCTCAAAACGTTGTGATGAGACAACGTCATAGCGGACGATGCTTCTCGCTTGAACCTATCGACATGATCTGCTTGCGCTGTCATTTGAGGGAAGAGGAGCTTGACTGCAACGTAGGTGTCCATGAATACATGTTTGGCTCTATAAACCAAACCTGTGCCACCACCCCCGATTAGCTCAATCAGCTCGTACTTCCCATCCAGATTCATTCCCAGGAACGGATCGTAGTCTCCCTGTGCAGTAGACTCCAGTGAGTTCTCATCATCAAAAAGCTCAGGAAACCGCTCCGCCTTCAAAAACGTTCCGGCCTGATCGATTTTCTTTCGCAGGCGTCTGACAGTGGTTCGCAGTATAGCTTTAGTAGCCTCAGGATCATCAGGCCAGGCTCGATTGGCAAGCTGTTCTGCAGGCAGCCGCTCCTCCGTATGGCTGAGTAAATAGTCCAGAAGCATGAACTCGCGCGGAACCAGCGAGACCACCTTGCCGTCCTTAACGGCGTTTTTCTTCTCACGGTCGAGCACGATTCCGCTATCGACTCTCATTGTAGCTTGCGACCTGCGAATGTGCACTTTGACGCGCGCACCAAGTTCCTTCATCTCGAATGGCTTGGTCAAGTAGTCATCAGCGCCTTCATCGAAGCCCTTTTCCTTGTCCGCGAGAGTCGTCTTGCCGGTGAGCATGATCACCGGAGCGGCACCGCCCTTAGTGCGATACTCTTTTAATATATCGATGCCGTTTACGCCAGGGAGTTCCCAATCGAGAATAATCAGATCATACGGGAACGAAAAAATCAGTTCCTTCCCTTCCTCCCCATGGTGACAAACATCTACCTCGTACCCCTGATATTCCAGGTAGGTACGAACACAATCGGCGATTTCTTCCGTATCATCGACTATTAGGATTCTTGCCATCGCCAGTTAAAATACCAGAGTGCAACCACTGCAGCAAGCTAACGCCTTGAGATCGACCATAGTTTGATGTAGGTTCCTCGCACCAGGACGATGTCCTCTTGGATTCCGGGTTGCTTGCTACTCAATCATCGCGACATGTCGACTTTTTCTTGAGCCAACCGGCGTTCGACAAGAATTCAGTGCAACCTATCTCGATCGATCAAGTGCTCACCGAAGAGCTGGTGAATGAAGCAAGAGACAAAACGTTCCGACAATAGCCTACGGAGTCATGATCATTGTAGGAGGCTGTTCTTCTTCATCGCGACTTAGCGCCTGTCGCGCTACCTGCTGATGAACATAGAGACGCGGATCGTTGCCCGGAGGCAAGTCGCCAGCTAAACTCGCATCTACGTCTCCCGGCAAGAATTCGTCTGAGACAGGGAATCCGACGATGTCGCAGGCGCGCAGAAATGCCATTCCCATTCTGCCGAACACGGATTTGTGCTGTTGGGTAGCCTGGTTCATAGCTGAGTTGTAGTTGTAGCTGCTGTTTCCAGCACTAGCGCTGCTCGCCACTTGCATGCCTGTGCTTTGTCCGGACGGTCCGGACGGTCCGACGACGGCTGAGACATTGTTTTGCGCAGAGGCTACAGAAGCTGTTGCCTGCCCACCTGAGGGAAGGGAATTCATTGGCTGAGTGTAATCATTGTTATAGCGAGGAGAGTCAACGCCGGATAGACGCGGATCACGGTATGCAGAGTTAAAAGCAGCCCCGGTGGCTCCTGTTCCTTCCCGCTGCATCTCATCGCCCCATGTCTTGGCTTGTCTGATCCTGGGAGGCAGTTTGATCGTCCTGTCGAACTTGCGGCTGGCTTCTTCCATGCGAACGGGATCGATGATAGGACCAGAGGTTAGGAACTGATATACGTCCGTTCCATCGACTATTCCACTGGCGCCGGGGTCTGATCCGTACTGGTTTTGCGCATAAGCCGGACAAACTGCAAGCAAGCTCACGATTGCCGGCAAGTATCTATAGGACCACTTCACTTGATTCTCTCCTTGTAGTCAGGAGTAGTTTTAGCATAAACAAACGAACCAAAACTCGTTTCATAAGAGAGCTTCATCTTTAAGCGACAGGCAATCAGCCGTTTGGACTGTTGCCAAGAATTCCTTGTGACTGGAACTAGAGGCAGTTTCCGCATGTTTATAAAATGCTCGATTTATGACAAGTATTGGTCAGATTTCGTGAGGTAGGGTTCGACCTGTTACTACGTTTGGATTTCCCATCCAATGTCCGACTATTTCACAGAACTCCCTATCTTTGGAGAGACGCCTGGCTTCGGTGAGACGCCAGCCACCTCCGATGTCGCGCCCTTATTGGCGGAGTATCTGGAGCACACCAGGCCGGCTCCCCGTTTAGAAGCGCCCCGCCCACCAGAACTGGAGCGAACCGCCACTGCCGACGCTCAATTCCTTCTGGCGCGAGATTTCCAGCGGCAGGGCGAAACTGCGCTGGAGGCGTCCATAAGCGGACTTCGTTTCATGCAGCGTGGATCGCAGCCCCTGGCATTCCCCTTCCGGGATCAATTCACAGTCCCCCGAGACACTACGCCTATGGGTTTGGCTACTAGTGTTTTGGGTCGCCGCTCCACGCAAGAGCAACGCGAGCTCTTTGCCCGACAGCTTATGGAGGCCAACGATCTGGACGGAGAGATCGAAGACGCCGAGCTAGAACAAGGAACTGTAATTCGTCTGCCAGGTCAGCGAACTGACGGAGGCATAGTAATCAGGGACAACGCGGAAGGAGTGACCGAAACAAGGTGGCACAATGGCTCGTCACGCCGCGACTACGACGACGGAGAGGGCATCATCGATTCAGTCACTGCTGATGGTACCACCACTCACCGATGGAATCCGAGCACCAGCGACGGCAACAGCAAACTCGTCACAACCGATACTCGTCAAACAGAGACTCTCTCTGATGGCACGGAGCTGCAACGGCGTCGCAATGGAGACAACGGAGATGGTTCGCCACGATGGCAGCTAACCAGATTGAGAAACAACGGCAGAACGTTCGATCTGTCGTATGCAGACGGTGCTACCGAACCGAATAGAGTCCTGGTCACAGAGCGGAACGGCAGCTGGAATACTTATCGACCTAACGCCAATGGCGAGTTCGTCACTAGAGACGGGAGCAGCGGCATTCGTATAGATGGCGAGCGAATAGAAACATACGGCCGCACCGAATCTGGTGGCATTACCACAAGGACATTCCAGAGCGGAGAGGTCGAGCGATTAGATAGAGAAGGGAACCGACTATATCATCGACACAACGACGCGCGCGGCCGTACAGTGGAAGAGCACTTTGCGCGAGCAGGAGATGAAAGCCCCAGCCGCATCGATCTAGTGAGTCAGGACGGTCGTTCGCGAGTGGCTCTCACCCGTACTCCCGCGGGCCGCTACACGGCTCCGTATTTGGTGGACGGCAGTGCGGTCGGAACGATTGACTACACGAGTGATGCAGACCTCATCTACGACAACGAAGCGACTCAGACGGTACGAATTGAGCGCGCTGATGGCGGGGTTGTAACTACGATCAATCGCCCCCAC
>CAYTDR010000653.1:0-5157 GCA_964436185.1 uncultured Candidatus Obscuribacterales bacterium
CAAGCGGAGAAGGCTGTGGCTAAGCGCGCTCCGGAAAAACAAGTTGAGAAGGTGGAAAAGGCAGAAAAGCCCAAGAAGAATTTCTTTCGGCTCGGAAAGAGCAAAGAGGAGCCGATACAGGACGAACCGTCTGCAACTCCCATCGCTTCCAGCGGAGTAACCGGCTCTCAAAACGAATACTTGAATACGACATCTGCATTACAGCTTCGTCTGCGCAGCGACAACCGAATCAAAGTTGTCGGTCGTGGCACGAAGACCGATCGAGCCCACGTTTATCTGTTTATGTCCGAACTTCAGCTTCCTTACATCGTCAGCCTGGGCTGGTTCGAAGCGAGAGAGGCGCAGAAGGGAGAGGATGAGGACGGTCTCAGAGGTAAGTGGATAAAGAAAACCGGACGAAAGGACGAAACAGAAAAGAAAGATCGTAAGTGGGTTCCGAACGTTCCGAAGATTCCCAAAGTTAAAGTGCCTGGCATGGGACTGGTGCCGGGAATGGGGCTGCTAAAGAAGGATAAGGAAGAGAAAGAGAAAGCACCGGATCCGGAGATCTTCGCCAAGGATTCAGGCGGTTTGCTTGATACAACAATAATGCGGACGAACGGTCTCGTGTTGGTCGATGGTTTGGGTTTGGTACTGCCATCGCCTGGCTTCAGTCCATCTGGAAAGGGATCCAACAAGGCTGACTTTGCAAACGTAGAAGGCTTTGATCTGGTATCACAAGGAAAACTAGGTGACTCGAAGAAAGCATTCGCCGAAGCCGTAAAGGGTGCTGGAAGTGGCACTGCGACAACGAGACATGAAATAGCTAAGTTGTACAACAACTTTGGCGCCGTTCTTGCAGCTAATGGCGAGTTTGCAAAAGCCGCCCCGCATTTGGATCGAGCAACCAAAATCTGCCCCAGCTATGCCTGTGCCTTCGCTAACAGAGCCCTTCTTGCGCTTGCGATGGGCAAACCACAGCAGGCTCTTGCGGATGCGCAAAAGGCATCCGAGCTCGACAAGCAGCTCGTTCCTGCCAAGGTAGCTCACATTCGAGCCCTGCTCGAGACAGGACATCAAGCCAAAGCGTTGCAGCTAGCTGAGAAGCTGAGAGAAGAAGCATCCGCGGAATGGCAGAGCAAGCTCGTTTACGCGGATACACTTTTTGATTGCCGCAAATTCAAAGAAGCACGGGAAGCATTTAAACATCTGTCCGTTCTCAGTCCAGGAAACTCCAAGGTCCTTGTAAAACTTGCTCAAGCAAGCGAAAAGGCAGGCGATCTGGATGCTGCAATGGACTCTGCCCGCAAGTCGACGAAGGTCAACCCTCGTGATGCACGTTCGCATATCCAGTTGGGACGTTATTTGGAATCGAACCGTGACTGGAAGGCTGCCATTCTGCAATACGAAAGCGCTATGGATTTGAAGCCCGATGCGGCTATCGGCAAACTGGCCATGGGCCCGCTGCTTCGTATTCTGGTACAACAACGGCAGATCGATAAGGCCTACGACCACGCAAAGAAATGGACGAAACTCTATCCGAATGTGGCTGATACACACTACAACAGAGCCTGGATCGCCTCACAAGCAACTGGCTCCGGTGCATCCGAAGATGCCATCAAAGAGTATCAAACCGCATTGCAACTCAATCCGCAGCTAAGCTCAGCACACTTCAATCTGGCCCTAGTACTGGCGAAGGTGGACAACAAGCATGAGGCGGTAAAAGAGCTCAAGCAATTCCTCACACTTGCTCCAAAGGATAGCGACGCACCCTCAGCAAAGCAGTTGCTCACACAACTTGAAGCATCTGTGAGGGCGGCGGACACCGCAGCAGCTGCCGGCATGGCTGCAAACACCAATCCGCCTGGCGCGCAGGTTCCAACCGTTACTGCTGTACCGACAATAACCAAACCCGGAACAAAACTTGTTTCCAGTCCGATCAGACCAGGCACTGTATCTGGTTCCAAATCTCCCGTGAAGACACCTATTGCAAGGACCTCTTCTGCAAATGGAAGGAAGATTGCCGGAAAGCCACCAGCTACAAAAACTGTAGTGCGATCCTCGATCCCAGGAAGAATCCCTACTCCTGTACCGGCAGGAAAGGTAGCACCACCAAGAATGGTGCCGCTACCTTCAAGCAAGGTTCCTTCCCCTCTCAGCATTACGCCTTAGTTAGAGTAGAACCACCTGAAGTGAATTGCGATTTATTCGGATTGCCTATTCCGGAGCGGATTACTCAATGCCGAATTTTTTTTCGCCTTTTTGAAATCCGGTACAGAAGCGCTTTTGAGCAAATAAGTTCCACTTACTCCAGCGCCTACTCCGAAGCCTGCATCCAGCGGGTCGCCAGTTTCGGCGAGTACAACTGTGCCAGGACGAAATTCCATCTTGAGTTCGTACGACCCATTCTTGAAGCGAGCCACATTTCCCTTCAATACTACTGTGCTGCCCAGGTTCGCGAGGTGATTATTGTGAATACCGCCGCCCTGACAGGAGACGAAAAATCGCAAGCGGCGCCCGTTAGCTTCTGACTGAGGAAGGTCGGATGCATCTTCACCTCTTTCGAGTAACCACGAGTGCCTACTTTATCCTTGGTCTTGAACGTCCCTGTAAAAGTTGGCCTTCCATGCTGCTTTTTCACTGGAGCCCCGTGGACAGGAAGAGAAAGGCAAAAAGTCAGGGCAGAAAGTACGAAAATCGAGCTTCGATGCATTATGAAGGAACCCCATAATCGACCACCCTTGACAGTTTTACGCAATTGAAACGACATACGCGATCCTTGATGCAAGTCGCCATTTTTATCGATGTTTTTTGCAGCCACCCTGCCCGAAACGCCTTTAGAGTAGGAGGAAGAAGTGCATACAAATTTCTTCCCCGCACTGAGAATGGGAAAATTTGGCTGGTCCATGCACGTCGGTGCGACTTGACGCTAGCCGCCTTTCTTGTCGGAGGCTGAGTCGCAACTCTGCGCCCCGAAAGCCATTGGCCTCATAGGAAGAAGTCCATACAAAATTCTTCCACGCACTGAGAATGGGAGAATTTGGCTGCTCCGAGCACCTTCGGTGCGACTTGACGCTAGCCGATTTCTTGTCGGAGGCTGCGTTGCAACTCTACTACCCTGAAAGCCGTTGGACTTGTTGGAAGAAGTCCACACAAAATTCTTCCACGCACTATGAATGGGAAAATTTGGCTGGTCCAAGCATCGTCGGCGTGACTTGACGCTAACCGCCGTTTATATCGCTACCGTTTGCAAGCGACTCCGTTATGGGCCAGTGCCTTTGTTTCGACGGAAATGTCCGCGCAAAATTCGAACCGGGTGGACAAATCTAAATGTTCCAGACCGGCTAAACGCGAGCTTCTCAGTTCTAGTCCGGCTTCCAGAGACAAAGATTGTTATATAGTAGTGACATTTTTCAACTGGCTTCACCAGTAGTGCGCCTAATTTGTTATACCAAGAGTATGGACATCAAATATCCGCTGGCACACTGGTGGATCTATTGAGATGCGCTTGATTGCGCATCTTCAGATCGTCCTATATGCAGAACTCGATACGAGAAGTAGATGGCATCCCTGGTATCATCAGTCTGAAAAAAACAGCAAGCGACCTTACATTTCCAACACAATATTTACGAGGTTCGTTAGTATAATTGCGCAGGGATAGTGTCTTAAAAGGTGCATACGGTGCACATCTAGTGGATATACTCGGATCGCGTGGCATCATTTGCGATACCGTCAGCGCAACCAGATGCTTGACACCGAATGAACTCTATAGTGTAATCGGCTGGGGACAGTAGCGGGAAACACAGTTGCGAATCAAAGAGATCGAGCTAGATAACTTCAAGTCGTTTGGTAAGCCCACAGTCGTTCCGCTTCTTGATGGTTTTACCACCATATCAGGCCCAAACGGCTCAGGAAAGTCCAACATCATCGACAGTTTGTTGTTCGCCCTGGGGCTTTCATCCACTCGCTCGATGCGAGCAGAACGACTTCCCGATCTTCTCAATAATCTCAGCGGACGCAAAGATGCAAAGGTGCGCGTCACTTTTCTGAGCCAGGATGGCGAAGAGCTTGAAGTAACGCGGCGAATCAAAGTCAAAGAGAACAGCTATACAAGCACATATCTGTTCAACGGCAAAGTTGCGACGCTAACCGATATACACGATCGACTGATGCAATATAACGTCAGTCCGACTGGTTTTAACGTCATCATGCAGGGTGACGTGACGGGAATCGTCACGATGTCTGCAACTGAACGTCGCCGAATCATCGACGAGCTTGCCGGTGTAGCCGAGTTTGACAGACGAATTGATCAAGCGCAAAACGAGCTGCTTTTGGTAACTGAGAAGATCGACCATCAGAGAATCGTTCTGGTTGAGATAGTTGCAAGACTGGAGGTGCTGCGTGCCGATCGAGATCAGGCGCTCAAATACCTGGAGTTAAAAGAAAAGAAAGAAGAGATCGAAAAAGACCTCATCTTTATACGCGCACAAGAACTCGATGAGCGGGCTCGTTCAGAGATTCTGCAAATCGAGGAGTTGGGCAGACAGGAATCTGATCTGGCAGACAAGCTGCATATGACAGAGGTGAACCTGCTTACGTTGCGTTCCGAAATGGGGCGTATCGACGAGGAGATTAAAGATAAGGGCGGCAATGAGCAGCTCCTGCTCAGGCAAGAGTTGGACAACCAACGCGGTGAACTGACGAGAGAAGAGAACAAATTATCTAACCTCTTGGGTGTAATTGGCGAAAGACAAAAGCTCTTCGGCAGTGTTGAGCAACAGATCAAAGCCATTGATAAACATCTTGCCAAAATCTCTCGCGAGAAAAAGCAGCACCAGGAAGATCAGAAAGCTGTTCAGCTGGTACTGGCACAACGGCAGGGTGCCTATAGCGCCGTAATGGCTGAGATCGAGGTTTTCCGCCAGGAGAAAGATAAGTCATCGGAAAAGCTCTCCGGTCTGCATTCCGACCTTCAACAACTGCGCGATGAAAAACACCGCATGGAGATGCGCAAAACTGAGCTGGGGACAAGGCGTCAGGGGATCGAGAAAGAACTCGAGGGACTGCGCAATGACGCCACCGACAAAATTGGAAAGTCTGCTGCCCTCAAGGGCCAGGCTTTTGGAGTAGAGAAAAAATACGAGAATCAGACGGCTCTTGTGCTCGGTATTGAGCGTA
>CAYTDR010000654.1:0-5143 GCA_964436185.1 uncultured Candidatus Obscuribacterales bacterium
CGGCGGCGAGGTCAACAAGGGAACAATGTATGTTTCCCTTAAACCTCGAGATCAGAGGAAACTTTCTCAACAGCAGTTCGAAGAAGACGTGCGCAAATTGCTGCTCACCATTCCCGGACCCAGAATAAGCTTTGCCGCCAGAGGCGGTATTACAGGCAAGCTAAAACTGATCTTGACCGGAAGCGACTCCAGGGTACTTAAGGATTTTGCCAATACTCTGTCGACTGAAATGAGAGGCATCTCGGGAATCGCTGACATCGTCTCCTCGGCATCGCTGGAACGTCCTGAGATTCAAGTTATGCCTGACTTTTCTCGGGCAGCAGAACAAGGAATATCGGTCGAGTCGATTGCCAGGACGGCGCTAATTGCCACCCTGGGTGATGTCGATCGCAATCTTCCCAAGTTCAATCTTCCTGAGCGACAGATCAACATTCGAGTTCAACTAGATCCAAAATATAGGAATGACCTCCACACAATCGAGAATCTGCGGGTTTGGAGCGCCAACGGTCACCTTGCACCATTGTGTAGCGTCGCCAACATTACATTCTCGAGTGGCGAAGCCCAGATCGATCGTTTCGATCGCAGCAGACAGGTAACTATCGACGCCAGCTTGGATTCCAATCTGCCGCTCGGGGACGCGCTGCAGCGTGTTCAGAACCTGGATACATGGAAGAAGATGCCCAAGTCGGTCAAGAATGTACCGGCTGGAGACATCGAAGTACAGAAAGACATCTTCTCCGGTTTCAAGTGGGCCTTGACCACTGGAGTGCTTCTCATCTATGCGGTTCTAGCGCTACTCTTCGGAGGATTTTTGCAGCCGCTGACCATCATGATGTCCTTACCGCTTTCGCTCGGTGGCGCTCTGATTGGGTTGATGATGGCGGGTGATTCGTTAGGGTTCTATGCACTCATTGGTATCGTTATGCTCATGGGTCTGGTGACAAAGAACGCCATTCTCCTGGTGGAATACGTATTGATGGCCCGGCAGACAGGAATGGATCGCCTGACAGCGATTATGAAGGCTGGTAGGGCTCGTATGAGACCGATTATTATGACTACGGTCGCCATGGTGGCAGGCATGTTCCCCATCGCGCTCAGGATGGGAGCGGGCTCCGAGGCCAGGGCACCGATGGCGGTAGCAGTCATCGGCGGCTTGGTTACATCTACCTTGCTGACACTGATTGTAGTGCCTGTCGTATTTACTTATATCGACGACTTCCAGAACTGGCTGCGACGCTGGTCAGCAATGCTTGGACTCAACAAAGCTGAATTCACGGAAACGCCACACACGGATGCGGACCTCTCGACGACCGGTGGTGCCAGTCGGGCTTCTGATGAGGCTTTGCATCGATAGTCGATTTTATGTGCCAACCCGTCGGCCGATCGCTATCGCGTTTGTAAGTGTGGATGCATGCGTTGGAGCGATTTTATTGCTGCGAGGCGTCTGCGATTTTCCGTGCGGCTATCGGGCAAGACCTGTTGTCTGACGCTCCTGATGTTCGGGCAGTCGAGTCGGTTTAGAATGTGCGGGAATTAGTGTTTTCGGAGACGGGAATGCGGTTTTGCATGTTGCTGGAGACGAGGAATTGGTAGAGCGAGGCTCTCAAATCTATTCCCTGGAGAGCGGCAATGGGAACGAATTCCGCCAGTTTTCTTCTCTGGGTGTGCGTCTCTGCTTGGAAGAGAGCTTGGCCGGCTCCCGTAAAACTCTTGGTCGAGCTGTGTGTATTGATTACGCCGGGCGCACCCGGAGAGAAGGTGACTATCTCCTCTTGCTGCTCGTTATCTACAACTTTCTGAGTCCCCGGATCGATTACAGCGACGACACTACGAAACCTGAGTACGACTTCTTGCGGAGTGGACTTCAGGCATGCCATGTTCATCACATAGCGTCTGTCTTTCACATTGCCGCGCTCTCCATCTGCGCGAAACGGAAGAACCTCTGCGTGCCAAATCGTTTTAAGCGCGTCGATCTGATGTCCGAACGACAATTTCACTCTGTTGTTTATCCAAATCTGTCTGGAGGAGGATTGACCGGTACGCAAATCTTCCTCGAATGTTTCCATATCTCCGTCTTTCAACCAGGTGCCGGCCAACCAGTCCGGTACCGGAAACCACTGAACCGTTGGCTGCGAATCAGGGGAAGAAAAAACACTGCCTTTCTGCATTCCTGTCGGAACGGGCGGTAGCGTCTCGGTATGCTCAATGCCGGCCTGAATCATTTCTGCTCTGCCAGGCAAACCTCCCGCGAGCAAAAGTATTGTTATCAGGGCTGCCAGCGAGGATCTTCGACGTTTAAAAATAGAGTTCAACATTTTACTCAAAAAAATAGTGCTTCTTAATTGGTTCTCTGACGTCCCAAACACAGGTTAGCCCCTGCGGAAAAATCACCAGATCCCCTTTGCCTACCCGGGTCTCGCCCTTGTCGGTTTTGACCACCACATGGCCTTCCAGAAAGTAGCAGGTCTCGTTGGAGTCATAGTGCCAATCGAATCTTGATACTTCTTTGGTCCAGATGGGCCAGGATCTCACCCCTAGCTGCGAAAGCCTCTTTTCGTCAGGTTCCTTTTCTATTCTAATCCTGGGGTCCTGGCTCGTTGCTGTCATAGGTCTCTCTCCTTGACGAAATATGATCGAGATTGTCCAAAGTCAGTTTATATTGCCTGCCAGCGGCTCTTGATTGATTTGATTTCATAGATGGCGAAAGGCGCAACGCAGACATTCTAATTTTAGTCTCCGATCCGGCAGTTGAAACCCCAAATTATTTGTCTGCGTGCACTGTATCAGGTTAAACAGAAGGGTGATATCGGCCCGTTTCGGAAATTTCTCGTGATATCTCAGTTTTTTCGAGAATCGCGTCCAAACTTCAAATCTTTTGCATAGACACATTAACGCGATTAATGGCGATTAATCGGTACCCTACCCGGCGTAAGGCAGGTCAACTCATGGTTGATTGTAGTATTGAACCGGCAAGAATCGGTTTGCGAGCAGATCGATACCAAGAGCTGGAACAGATTGGAGCAGGCGGAACCTCGGTGGTCTACAGAGCCCACGACTCTTTTCTCGACAAGAAGGTGGCAATTAAATACCTTCGTTCCGGACGTAATGCACAGAGGCTGCGAAGGTTTCAGAGAGAGGCTCGCTTGCTGTCCTCCTTGAGAAGTGACAGTCTTCCCGTCATTTTGGATTTCGGTCTTGATCAGACCGGGGCACCATATATGGTCATGGAATTCATTGATGGACTTTCGCTCAGAGAGTACGTGAAAGGTGCACCATTAGCGGACTTCTCTCGGTTCGCGGAGATTCTCATTCAGATTTGCAACGCTCTCGAGGCAGTTCACGCTAAGGGCATTAGCCACCAGGATCTAACTCCGGCGAACATCATCATTCGTGAGCGGGAGGATGGTCTTCATGCCATTCTCGTAGATTTTGGCTTGGCTTCGATCACAAATGAATCTGTATCGGTCTCGACTGACCATGGCCTGGTCGGCACACCCGCCTACATGAGTCCGGAGCAAATTCGCGGCCAACGTGGCGATCACAGGAGTGATATCTACTCCCTGGGCTGTGTCATGTTCGAATTGTTGACTGGAAGCGCACCATACATAGAAGACAATACGGCTGCGCTTCTGAGCAATCATCTTACCGGTCCGATGCCGACCATTTTCGATTTTGCACTGACTAACTTCAGCGAACTTCCCCCCTTATCCCATCTGCAAGCTGTGCTCTCTCGATGTCTGGCTAAGGATGCAGCCGATCGGTATGACTCAGTTGATGAGCTTACAGCAGATCTGAGAGTTCTGTGGATAAGAGCGCAAGCTGTATCCGACTCTCCTTCGCCACTGCCGGCAGAGTCACAACTGGCGGCAGAAAATAAACTCGGAATCACCATTGCTTCCTTCCTTGCCTCGATGAACTTGTCAGGCGCGAGAGCTGCAATTGCGCGACTCTCCAGCCGGTTGCTGATCATTGGTTTGACAGTCGGTCTCTTTGCGTTGGGGTTGGCAGTTTCGATCATTGCATTCATTCCCGGTCTGGCTCAAAATACGCTTTCCTGCACCTATAATCAATTGACGAAAAAGCAAGCCAACCGAGATATACGTGACTTGAAAATGTTCAACTTTGCGGTCGACGATTTCGTCGACCGCTCACCTCGTGAAAAACATGAAATACTTGCGTCTCTGGTCATCGATCATGATGCATCGCGATCAACATTCAGAAGTTTCGTTTCGAAACCATGGCAGCGAGTTGGTACCAGATTCTTCTTGAGTCCGTATGCTACGGACGCGGATCTCAAAAAGATCAAGAAAGTAGGAGCAATTCGCAACATCTCATTAGTGGGAAGCCTCGTAAATGGAACAGGACTATCCGAACTGTCGAACTCCGGAGTCGAGTTCCTCGATGCGAGAACCATCACGCTCTCAGAGGACGGTTTTCGCGCGATTGGCAGCCTCTCTTCGTTAAAGGACCTGAGGTTGGACTATGTGCCTGATCTTAACGAAGCTAAATTATATAATCTGACAAACCTTCACGAACTTAAAAAGCTCTCGCTCCGCGGTACATCGTTGGATGCTGCATCGCTTGCCTGTGTAGTCAAATGTGAAAAGCTTCGAGCGATCAATTTAAACGAGAGCGACGGATTGTCAGATTCTGCCCTGGTTCAGTTGGCTGGAATGAAAAAACTGCGCGTCATTTTTCTGTCCAGGTGCTCATGGGTGACTAAAGCAGGTATCGACAATTTTAGAAAACTCAGACCCGACGTCCGGCTGTTAACCAAATAACCATCAGCGGTTCGCGCAATGATATTAAATGCAGTGCAAACTATTGCAGCTTTTCTGACGCTCACGTCACAATGTTTGTTCGCTGCCATCGAAAACTGTTGTCTCGACTCAGGAGTGTGACAGAGAAGCATTTTAGACCGAATGCTATAATCGGGACCTGATCTTCAGGCGAAAAACATGAGCGACTTTAAGAGCAAATTCCAAGCGATAACCGGCTTCTTTCACGATGCTGCCAAATCAATAGGTGAAAAATTCGACCATTTCACCTTCAAAACACTCGTCGACTGTTTGAAGAGCGATGACGCAGAAGCGGTCAACACAGCCATCGAACAGTTAAAGAATGAGAAGAACCCTATTAGCAT
>CAYTDR010000655.1:0-5142 GCA_964436185.1 uncultured Candidatus Obscuribacterales bacterium
GTGAGAGAATCAGGCCAGCGACGCCATGGTTGACAGAACACGCGTGTGTAACGCGAGCTCTCAGGCAGAAGATGCTGACGCACGAGGAGCGGATCGTATTCGACGGGCATTGCCGCTGGGTGGTGGTTGTCCTGAAGTAATTCCAGACTTTCTTGCGAAAGGCGATTTGGCAAGTGCCGGCTCTTCGAACACGCGCACTAAAATTGGTGCCCACAGTGCGGCAGCATTTAACTTCCAGACAACTGAGGGCTACGTTCTTTGGTAGGTAGTCTCATGGCTGAGCATAGCAGAAGAATCTGCCAGAAGATCAAAGCAATGAACGGAAACACGTATGAATGCTCATCCTCACTGTGAGCATGGTTCATCGAAACTGACAATACGATCGCCATAACTGTGGTAGCGACCGGCCCACCAAGTCGCTGAACTATGTTAGAAGCTGTAGTTGCTTGAGGAAGTCTATCTTTGGGAATCTTCGAGTACCCAGTCGAGACGGACGGAATTCCTATGGCACTCTGACCGATACCACGAATAACCAGCGAAGCCATCATCACAGCGGCCGTCAGATGGCTATTCGCCATCCACAAAATAGGAATGGTACTGAAAGTTGAAAGTAGTGCGCCGCTTACAGCCACTCGACGAGCGCCAAACTTTTCTACGAGTACACCGACGAACGGATAAGAGCAAAGCATGCCAATACCCATAATGGCAACCAGGGAACCTGCTCTGGCGGGAGGCATGTGGCATCCGACAGTCAAATACAGTGGTATCAACATCTGTCCGGCGAACATTCCACCAGTATGTAGAAACAGGGTTATTGCAGCCGTGTAGAAATCCTTGACTTTGAATAGTTGCAGATCGAGTAACGCTTGATTCCCTTGTTTTGCCGAATAGCGAACGAACTGCACCAGCATGACCGAACCAACCAATAAACAGAACTGTCCGCTCAAAACGAGAAGATGCTCCAACCCGTACAAGAGTGCTACCAGCGCTGGTGATATAAGCAAGAATCCCTTCCAGTCAAAAGAACGCCTGACCGGTGACGGCTCGTCGGCGGGAAGCAAGATGGAGGCTAGCGTCATCGCAAAGATGCCGATCGGAATATTGATATAGAATAACCATGGCCACGACGCGTGTTTGAGAATCACACCAGCAAGCAGTGGTCCGAATAACGGTGCGATAAGCACAGGCATGGCTGCATATCCCATAACCTTGGCCATGTTCTTTCCAGCTACTTTGGCTATCATCATCTGCGTCATCGGACTTAGTAGTCCTCCCGCGATACCCTGCAGCACTCGGGCGGCAATGAGGAGTTCAATGCTGTTCGACAGTCCACATAATAAAGACGCAAAAGTAAATGCCCCGAAGCACCACAGGTAGAGGCGTTTGGCCCCAATCCTGTCGACAAGCCATGCGTTAATCGGCAACGCCAGTGCCAGCGCTAAGAGGTATCCGCTAATTACCCACTGAACCGTTGCAAATTGAGTGTTCAGTTGGGTCTGAATGGTAGATAGCGAAAGGTTGACGACGGTCGAATCCAGTTGAGCCATCAGGGGAGCAAGCAAAACTGCTGCGGCCGTTTGCCATACATGTTTAGGAATTGGCTCTGGCTTTTGCGTCACTCTACTGAATTCCTTTCACGATGCGCAAACCGCACCAGCTCAATGTGTCGTGGTTTGCAGGACTAAGGCGGAGTTTTGCTTGGTCATGGTTCAACAAGGCGTCTAAGTAAAGAGACAGCGTCCGCCAAGGTCTCTTGCTCCTCGGGCACGAGTTTCGCGTTCAAAGCACGGACCAACCAATCTTGCCTGACAGCACGACCGTTCTCAATGAACTTTCGACAGGCGGGCGTGACAGAATAAATCGTTCGCCTACCATCGTCCGGATCCGGATTCCCGACAACCAGACCGGCAGACTCAAGCGAGGCTACGGTGCTGCCCATCGACTGCGAGCGTATCCCCTCGACGCGAGCGAGCTCGGTAACAGTTGAGGGACCGCTTTTCTCTAGATGAGTAAGAACAGCCCATTGCGAGTTGGTCAGTTCGCCAATATCAGCTTGCGCCAAAAGCCGGCGCCGCAACTGAACCAAAATAAGACGCAAATCCGCAGCCAGCTCCGAAGTTCTGCTTGGTTCGGCGGAGTCGTGCGTACTTGTCATGCAACGACTATAACAGATACGAAGGCAAACTGCAAAGGCTACCTTCGTATCTTCGTCAACCCCATCGGTACATCCGGTACAATCTCGTTTTGGTCTCACATCCGGGAGCGCGAGAATGGGTATCAAGGTTAGTGTCGCAGGGATCACAGGTTGGACAGGTCAATGTGTGGGTCGTGCGATTCTACAATCGAACGATCTAGACCTGGCATCAGCTGTAGCGAGAAAGGCTGCTGGGGCGGATATTGGTGAGGCGCTCGGACTCGAATCTCTCGGCCTCAATATTTCTGCCAATGTCGAAGAGGCACTTTCGGCAGGCGCGGATGTGTTAGTGGAGTATACCGGGGCGGCATCGGTAAAACACAATGTTATGGCCGCACTCAGTAAGAAGGTGAATGTCGTCATTGGAAGCTCCGGTTTAACGGCTGCCGACTTCGAAGAGATCGAGCAGACCGCGAAGCAGCAAGGCGTCGCAGTAATAAGCTGTGGAAACTTCTCCATCACTGCAGCGCTAGCGAAACGATTTGCATTGATGGCAGCACAACATCTGCCTCAATGGGAAATTATCGACTACGCATCGGCAACCAAGCCGGACGTACCCAGCGGCACCACCCAGGAACTGGCAGAAGAATTGAGTAAGGTGCGGCAGAACAAATTAGGCGTTCCGCTCGATGCCCTGCACGGTCCGAAAGAAGCTCGTGGCGCGCAGATTGAAAATACTCCGGTGCACTCATTGCGATTACCTAGCTATGTGATCTCGTTCGAGACCATTTTCGGTTTGCCAAACGAAAGGCTGACAATACGACACGACGCTGGTAATGGCGCAGAACCGTATGTGGATGGAACGCTAATGGCAATCAGAAAGGTCGTTCACCTAAAAGGGCTGACTCGAGGATTGGATAATCTCTTGTTTTAGTTATCGATTGCGAATGACTAGGGCGGAGCCAGTGATAGTTGAAAGTGTCAGTGCCATCAAACAAATTGATATTTTCAGCTCCGTATATGAAGCGATGAGGCACTGTAGTGGCACGAGACCAAAATTTTCTGAAAGCAATGGTGTTCGTTGGTATGCACAAGGTCCGACGCACCAAATCCGGTTTCAAAATTTTCAGAAGTTCGGTTATCTGAAAGTACATCTCACCTATTTACCAATCCTCGCAAGACGGCATTTAGGAACAGAATAGCTCTGATGCTAGATAATTGGCACGTGATTACTTTCTCTGATACTATTCGAGTTTCCCGGACGAGAACAGAAGAATGAACGATCCAATTACAGTCTACGAGAAGCCCACCTGCACGAAGTGTCGCGAAGTTGATAAGGTGTTGAGAGAAAGCAGCGTAGATTACAAGAAAGTCAATTACTTTGTAGAACCATTATCTGCAAAGAAATTGTCAGAGCTAATTGAAAAAATCGGTATCAGTGCGCGAGACTTGTTGCGAACTAGCGAGCGTATCTATAAGGAACTCGGTCTGGCCAAGGCAGATCTGAGTGACGAAGAAATAGTCAATCTAATGGTAGAGCATCCAGAGTTAATTCAGAGACCAATCGTAGAATGTGGTCCCAGAGCCGTTCTTGGGCGCCCCGTTGAAAACATCAAAACGTTTCTGAAGTGATTAAACGGAGGAGGTCGGACTTTCCCTCCGAACTCAACACACTGCTGACGGTGCCAGCTTGATTCTAGAAATCCGTCGACTAAGACTGTTCGTTCCTCGAACAAGCGACCCAAATCTTTAAAGCCGTTCTCCAGGAGTGCATCCTGCCTTCAAGGTTTTGATTAGTAAGTCAGACGTTCAATCAGATGGACCGCTCAAACTTTCAGCTCCGCTACCGCAATTGAGGGCTTCCGAATGAGGTAGTTTGGTCATTGTGAGACTGTTTGCTGTCGCGACACATGAATTTTCTCAGGCAACGTCTGACTTTTTCTCTTTCCGCATACGTCTTATTAGTTGATCTATACACTTCAACGCCGCTTTGCTGGTAAGTAATTCATGGACGTTCCGTTCCGTATCAAAGAGAGTCTGAGCTTCTTCGATCTGTTGAATGAGATTCTTACGAATCAACATTAGCTCTTCTTCAGTTGGAGGACTCGATTCCATGCAAACCGTCTCTACTTGCGGGAAGGGAACATATAACCAGCTTACTCCTACATCGAGGAAGGCGCTAGTGGCCTTCTATATCCTGGTTTCGAACGTCGGACTGAAGCATCAATAATTTACTCTATAGCATCAAGCAAGCAGCCCGATGCTGAATTGAGCGCTGGAGGAATACGCTCAGCGTTTTGGATCTTCGATCTCAGACTTTATCAACACTCTCTTCATGTCGAGTTCTCGCTCTGTTAGCGGTTCTGTTCAATTCAGGCCGCATGTTTCCTACATGAGCACGTTTATAAGGAGTCCATTGATGCCGAGGTTTAGCCCCATCTCTAGTTAGCGGTTCGGATCAATTCAGGCTGCACGCTTCCTGCATGAGCTTGTTCATTAGGACTCCCTTACGCCGCGGTTTAATCCAACTCTAGCTTCTTTATTCCGTCGCCGTCGATGCTGTGTGTCTCTGCATAGTAGCTCCCTGCGCGACTTAGAGGCAGCAACCACTCGATTTCGTGTCGAAAGGAATGCGCGTCAAAACGTTCCATCGAAATGTACTTTGCAGCTCCCAGTGCCCGGGCCGCGGTGCGCACCCCATCGGCCAGATACTTGCTGATTTCTGGTTGCTCGGCGCTGAAGCAAACAAATGGAACTATTTGCATATGCGGATCTCCTTTAACCCAGCGAAGGAAATCAAAAACGCTACCGCCGTTTTGCAAGTGCACGTCTGAGACAATCAGGTCAACATCAGAGTTTCTGAGAATCTCCATGGACTGATGAAAGGTATTCGCTTCCACAATACAGTGCCCAAACTGTTTCAAGCTATCGCTTATCAGCTTCATTTGCTCTGGGTGCTCCATCGTCACTAAAATTCGAGCGTCCATATTCTCCACCAACTTTTCTTC
>CAYTDR010000656.1:0-5138 GCA_964436185.1 uncultured Candidatus Obscuribacterales bacterium
TCCAGAGGCGTTCGAGTAAGCCTCTTTCGAATCTAAAACACGAATATAGAGGAAGCATAACATCTCAAGCTCGTTACCTTAAACATGCTGAGCGGGGACGCGTCCTCTGGAATGATGAATGTGGGCTCGATACAGATCTCTAAGACGGGCGGTATCGTCTTAGAGATCTGTATTTTAGAATCGACGAATCTAGATATCTCTTCTCTTAAAGCTAGCTGCTATCTCCTGTGGGTCGTCTTGCTGAGCATGAGGACGACAGAGACCAGCGGACCGATGCAGAGAATCAAGAGTGGTGCCATGAGGATAGAGATCAGGTACACGCATAGGCCTGCGACAGGGATGGACAGCAGAACAAGCACTTCGCTGAGATATTTGTTCATGACCGCTTCTCCAGTAGAATCAAAGATTCCAGCCTCTCCAGGTTGAGCCAGAGAGTGGTCGCTAGCATGATTCCAAGCAGCTTAAAGAATGCGTCCCATTCAGAGAACCGCTCTCTTCCTCCTGCTGCTGTGAGAATGACGATTGCGATGAAAAACCAAAGACTGAAGTAGACCCGGTTTAGACGACGCCCGGTGAGGGGTAGGTAACGCTTCCCGTCTTCTTCTTCCGGTTTCTCGATGTATCCCGAGCAGGCGCTCAGAAGATCCACCATCGTCCAAACCCCGCAGACCATACTCCAGGCAGCTGTGAAGTACATATCGAACGACAGAAACAGGCATATCCCGACTGCTTGAGTAACAACGCTCGCCGCGCGGAAAATCACGAGTTTACGAGTGAGGTTCATATATCACCGTTGAGTTTCTGGGACTAGAAGGACATGAGCTCGCATCGAGCCCATTTATAAAGCCTTCGTCGTCGACGCTCCCTGAATTGTTCGCGTTCTGCATTGTGATCGCCAGCGCTGGGCGCGCTAATCTTTTCTCCATGCTCAGTGGAGTTGTCACTGCGATCGTGGGCGAGGCAATGTCTGTCGGTTAACGGTATCGAAGGCATTTCTTGACCCTCGTAGGCTAGAGAGTCCGCTGCATTTCGACTCGAGAAGATCTCCAAACCGAAATGCGGCAGAGTATGATCAAATCAACAGCGTTCCAATGATCTCGCTTCGTCTGCAGGCTACCAGCCAACTGCGGGCTGCAAGTGTTCTGCCTGCGTGAAAGCAGAATAACCAGATGCAGTACCAATACTAGAGATGAGGGAGCTAGTGGTGAAGCTTACCTTCGAAGCGCAAGTTGTTCGTTTGACGTCGCAAAGTAGCACGGCACAACCTTCGCACGCAACGCGAAAAACTGTGTCGGTCAACGCCCGCCGGGCGTGTGGTGGGAACTTCGGAGTGATTAGTACTGAAAAATCATCTTCGCTAGTTGGCTATGGCGATCAGTCCAAGCTCGGTGCTTCGTATAAATATCGAGAGTTCAGGCGGAGCTAGTTTGGCGATCGAAGCAAGATAGGCACCGCCGGTAGCGCTATCCTTTCTTCGGAAGGTCAATCTTGTAGCCTTGTCCGTAGATCGTTTTGATGAGCTGTGCTGTGTCGTCGTCAATTGCTGCTATCTTTGATCTGATTCGTGCAATGTGTGTTCTCACCGCCCAGATCGAGCTGTCCGACTCCGTGGACCAGACCCTATCCAGAATCACCTCATTGCTAAAGAGTTGCTCAGGGTTCATCGCCAAGAGCTCCAGAATAGAAAATTCCTTGCGAGACAGCTCCACCTGCTGCTCTCGAACAGTGGCCAGCCGTTTTTGGCAATCAAGGACAAGTTCACCTATTTTGATTCTTGAATCTTTTATCACCGGAGGGCGCCGCATCAAGCTTGTAAGCCTGGCCAAAAGCTCGTCCAGCTCGAACGGTTTGGCTAAATAGTCATCAGCTCCAGCCCCGAATCCAGTCACCTTATCTGATACCTTCGATCGTTTTGTCAGCATTATTATTGGCGTTTGACCACCAGCCTCACGAAACTGTCGAATTATTTCCATTCCGTTGATGCCTGGCAAATCCCAGTCAATAATCGCCGCCGCATATTCTTGGTGCTTCAAGAAATCCAGACCCTCGGTCCCATCAAGAACGACATCCACTTCGAATTTCTTCATTGACAGGAATTGCTTGACGAAGGTTGATAATATTTGATCGTCTTCGATAAGTAGTAACTTTGCCATTGATTTAGCCTCCGTTCAGGCTTATACCTCTTGAAAGTGGTTTCAAAGCGTATCTGGCTGGGAAAGTCGATAATGCGGGCATTTCCAGGCGGATGAAGGCTTGCGACGTGGGAGTTTACGACTTTGAGACTGCTGCAACAATGCATGTTGTTTCTCGCGCTCCTGACAATTTTTCAAATTCTGTTCCTCTTCATCGTTTTCTCGAACCTGGTAGAGACTGACAGTCGACTCAAAGAAGCGCAATACTCCAGCGATATCGCGAACAAAGCCTCGGCCATTGTGCGAGGCGCAGGAGAATTCGTGGTCGCTACGGCGATGGTGCGAGCATCCAGCCAGTTCGATAATTTGATTGCAACAGAGCAGCTCGACGAACTGTCCCGGCAGGTTCCAGCTGAGTTCGAGGCGCTCTGCCAGTTGTCCAAAAATCATCCGGAAGACTATAAGGATGCCACGTCCGCTAAGGAGAATTTTGACTATCTCAAGAAAGACCTTGATGATAGCCTGAAGAACCAGCGTTCTGACCTCGATTTGACCTCGATGATAACCTTCCGCGATCAAGGAAGGCTTGGGTCGATTCCTCGTTTGATGGATATAAACAGCTCGCTCAGGCTCATAGCGAAGCGGCACAGCGACCATGCAGCCCGCCTTGCCGGGCTCGACAATGAGCGGCAGAACAAGTTTCGACTAATCATGATCGGAACAATCGGACTATTAGTTCTCAGCTCCACCCTTATTATCATTGGCTTTAGCCGCCAAGTTACCGGGCGGCTGGCGCAGATTGTCGATAATTTTTGGAGATATGAACGCAAGGAGCAGCTCACACCGCAGCAGAATGGAAGTGACGAAATCGCTCGCGTAGACCAGTCTTTTCGAGTTCTTGCCCAACAGCTCGAGAACGCGTCGCAAAAGGAAAAGGCGATCTTCCTTCACATGCCGAACGGACTGGTCGTCTGCAATGAAGATGGATCAATCGAAAAGCTGAATCCAATTGCCGAAACAATGTTGGGAGGAACCAGTGTGGAGCTTGCCGGTGTCTCAGTCTCTAAACTCATATCTCCGTTGTTCGAATATACAACCGCTGACGGTATCATCAATCCCATCCCGAAGCCGGGGCGATACCTGCTCAGCTCGGCGAGCAAAGCACCGGTAGAGCTGACGGCTAACACTTTTCAGGTCGAGCAAACTGTCAAATATCTGCTGGTCCTGGTGGACATCTCAGCGACACTAGAGGTGGAGCGGATGAAAGAGGAGTTTCTTGCTATAGTCAGCCATGATCTGCAGACTCCGCTTACATCGATAATGGCTTGTATGACCATGGTGAAGCTGCAAGAATCTCTTTCGGCCAAATCAATTCTGTCGCTTGATTTGGCCGATCAAGCTACTCATCGATTGATTCGGTTGACCAAGGACTTGCTTAATGTGGCCAAGGCTGACGCAGGGAGAATCGTGCTCGATCGCAGCCAAACATCCTGTGCTGAACTGGCCTATCTGGCAATCGCAGACGTCGCTGGGCTGGCAGAAAAGAAGAATATTCAAATAGTAGATGAGAGTATAGAGTGGGTTGTTGATGTGGACGTGGACAAAATCTGTCAGATTCTGGTGAACCTGCTCTCCAATGCGGTCAAGTATTCCGAGAAGAGTACAGTAGTGACGCTACATACGGAGTGCACCGATAATGGTGTCAAGTTTAGCGTGACGGACCAGGGGCGAGGGGTCCCGGAAGATGCTATAGAACACGTATTCGACAGATTCAAACAGGTGTACAAGGATGACTCCCGTAAAGGGACCGGCTTGGGGCTGGCGATATGCAAGCTGTTCACTGAAGCGCACGGTGGAAAGATTGGAGTCGACAGTGAACTTGGCGTTGGCAGCACTTTCTGGTTCTGGCTTCCGGACGATGCGGGGGAGCCGACTGGTACTGTTTCCTAGTCCAATATCGAGCTCAGATAGGCAATGGAGATCGGAAAAATGCTGATGACCAGCGGAGTTGCCATTACATGAATCAAGCAACAATATCTCAGTGATCTACTGCGATTACAAACACTGCTGGATGTTCGGATTAGGTTTCCCAGGATGAACCAAGTGGAAATCGGATAAAGGAAAACAGACAAGCCGCCTGCAACTTTCGTCATTGGCGGGTGTTTAGCCAGTCCCTGATACAAGAATTGCGACAGCTCATTGTTTTTCCAAAAGCATCCCAATACAACGAATAACACCATCAGGGAGGCGGACATAACTACGAACTGTCCTGCACCTCTATAAAACTTTTGCAGGAGCCAGCTTACAGCTAGGAACACAGACAAAATTAATCCCATCAAGATTGATAGAAGAACTATGACGGCTAGGATTTGAGAAAGGATATAGGCCATGTGCTTAAGCTTACTATTCAATTGAATGTAGTGCCTGAGTCCGCACACTGGCGCTGAACATCAGTTTAATTACAGCTGCGCTCTCTCGGGTATTTGTTTGAACTATTCGGAATGGTTCAATCGAAACTGCTCGGCTGAGATATTGAGTCAATGACATGAGATAAAGCGCCGGTTAACGTGTGAAAGATGGGAAAGTTCATCTGGTACGATCGTGCGGATTTCGGCAGTGTTTGCTGGAAATTGGAGTTGACTGTATGGTTTTAGATCAAGGATCGCTGAAACAGGTGAAGGACTGCAATTTTGAGCGCGATGAGTCGCATATCGTTATTACGATGCGGTACTACCCGCGCTTCCTCAAGAAGGAGCTTCGGGAGGAGTTTCTTAGCTGTTTGGCGCCAGAGAAGCAACTATTGAAAGAGTTCAACGATGCGCAAAAGACACTGGGAGATCACAATGCTTCTTTCGCTCATGTTGATTACAATCGCAGGTTTGAACTGTCTAAGGATGCTCTGGGGCATTTAAAGCGATTGTCCGATATCAGTGCAGAGAAGAACGTTTACATGGTCTGCATTTGTGATATTGGCGATCGGTGTCATCGAGAGATTCTCATGCTTCT
>CAYTDR010000657.1:0-5129 GCA_964436185.1 uncultured Candidatus Obscuribacterales bacterium
GGCAGTGTTCTTCAATAGACAAAGGAAGGCACCAAAATGTCACATTTCCCTGCCCATAATATCAGTGGGAATTTTTGACCATCTCCGGTGCGGCGAATTCCCAAATGGAAAACCGTTCAACCCATATCGGGACGGAAAAAGTCGATAACTAAGGAGGACGACGTTCTTTCCACTGATCGAAAGGTCGAGAGTTTTGCTTTATATGATAAATTGGAAGTACGCCTGCATTTTTATGCGGCTTTGGCGTCCGTTCTAATAAAACTTACTACGAGGTCGACTAGAATATGCCAGCTCGAGAGAGTGAGTCTGCGCCGCCTGGGGCTGGTGCAAAATCGCCGACACGATCGCCGAATTTCACAAACAATCTCAACACTGCCTGCATAGTCCTGTCGTTCGTTCTCGCCTTCGTTCTTCCTTTTGAACTGTTCATCGTAGTCTATGTGTTGCTCGGTCCATTGCACTACCTCACCGAGATCGGATGGCTGCACGGCCGCGGTTATTTCGTAAAAGGAAACAACTGCAGGTGGTGGCTTTATTTGTTGGCCATCCTCGTCACGATTTCTCTTTTCATTACGAAGGGACAGGGCAGTGGATTCGCCTGTCTCACTTTGATTGCCTTAATGTCGTCACTGATTTTCCTTGTTGCAAAGACTACGAAGATGCGGATAGCGCTTGTGGTTGCGGCATCGGTCATAGCACCCGTGATTGTTCAGGTAAGTGCATCTGCCATAGTGTTTGGTCTTTACCTGTCTACGCTTATTCATGTCTTCTGTTTCACTGCGCTTTTCATGTTGTTGGGTGCCTTGAAGGAACGATCGGTATCCGGGATCGTGTCGTTTACAACCTTGATGTTGTGCGCAATCAATTTGCTCACTGTTACTCATCCGGCAGCGGGCTATCAGTCGGCAGAATACTTTCTCCATAACGCTAAAGCATTCGGATCGCTGGAGAAGAATCTCGCAGGTTTGCTCGGTTGGAGTCCAAGCTGGGATCACAGCGTCCAGGCGATGAGATTTGTAGCCTTTGCTTATACCTACCATTACTTGAATTGGTTTTCCAAAACCAAAGTCATTTCCTGGCATAAACTACATCGCCGCGGCTGGTTAACCATCGTCGCGATTTACGTTGCGAGTCTGGCGCTGTACGCGTATGACTTCAGGCTCGGTTTGCAGGGTCTGTTCGTCCTTAGCATCGCTCACGTCTATCTCGAGTTTCCGCTCAACTGGTGGTCTATCGGAGCTATCGGAAAGGAGATCAAGGCTATAGCCAAGACTGGCGCTGGTGGAGAATCAGCCGGCACGCCGTTCTGGAAGCGCCATAGCAGCGTCAGCAAAGCCGAGTCCTGATTCAGATGAAAGGATAACTGCGCGGAACTGGGGATTCATCGCAGTTTCGCACTCACTGATTGGAACTCTCGAGTGTTCGATACGTCTTTTAGCTTGTGTTTATAGGAAGAACAGCTATGGACCATAAAGAACTTAAGAGAGTGATTGGCGGAATTTTGATTACGCCTTTGCCATTAGGGGTTCCACTCTTTCTTGCCGCCGGGACATTCGATTATTGGCAAGGGTGGCTGTTTCTATTGTTGTTCACTGTTTCATCGACAGCATACGGGCTGTACATCATGAAACACGATCCCGCCCTCTTGGAGCGGAGAATGAGGGTTGGCCCGACTGCCGAGAAGAGACCCGCTCAGCAGATAATTATGTCATTCGTTGTCTTGTTCTTCTTCTTGGTACCAGTGGTGGCTGGTCTTGATTTTAGATTTGGTTGGTCGGAAGTGCCCACCGGCATCGTTTTCTTGGGAAACGTTCTGGTATTGTTCAGCTTTTTCATTTTCCATATCGTGTGCAAGGTGAATAGCTTTGCCTCAGCTACCATCGAGTTGGCCACTGAGCAAAAGGTCGTATCGACAGGACCGTATGGGATTGTTCGCCATCCTATGTACAGTGGTGCACTTATTCTTATGCTGGGCATGCCGCTTGCGCTCGCTTCCTGGTGGGCGATTCCAGTAGCTCTCGGCCCCGTCCCCTTCTTGATCTGGCGAATCATTGATGAAGAGCGATTCCTCATCGGACATCTGGCAGGCTACGCCGACTATCTCAAGACAGTTAAATACCGGCTCATCCCTCGCATCTATTGAAGTCCATCGCGTTTAGATAGCCGGGTACATGAGAAAAGGCGTGGTTCGGCTGCGAACGGCGGGCGAAATGCTTCTTCAATCACGGCCTATACCGGCACCGCCGGCGGAGTCGCCATTGGATTCGAAAATTCTAGCTCCGTATAGCTACTTTCAGCTACCTTCCCTTGAGAGCAGCAGACGTGTGGCGTCGTTGGTAGCCACACGTCTAACTGCTTATTAGGTCTTGGTCAAGAGAATCTGGAGTGTTAGCGCAATCTTTGTTGGCAAAACGATCAGTAAAGAACTTAGTCACCCGAATCCGTTTCAACCTTCTTTCACAAGTGAATTACGGGCCAGCTTCGAAATCACTACATCGAATTGGGCTGAGGCGAATTTGCTATGAAGCGTTTGTCTCCAATGGCGACCATGTCTAGCTCAAGCAGCATGCGCTTCATTTTATTCACTTCTACCAGTAGTTGATCGAGCATCACGCTGCGTGCGGTCAATGTGGCAATCGTTAATGCCTTTTTTTGAGCAACGCTGGCGGTGATTACATCCAATTGTTTTTTAGATTTTTTATCGGTAAAGGCGGGCATGTTTGAATCAGCAATCCACCGATCGATCATTTGATCGATCCTTTTCTTGGTATCTGGACCGCCGTCCGCCGGTACCTGGTTCAGATACGTCCAAACCGATTTCGGATATTCGATTTCCGGATTGGTTGGATAGTTAAAAACCTTAGCGAGCATGTTCGGCTCTACTTCCGAAGTTTTCTTCTTTCCGTTGATCAACTTGAATGTGTACATCGATGCAATCGATGGAACGACACCTGCAGGAATTCCCACTATGCCTGCCGGGATGTTATAAACGGCGTTTTTGTAAGTCGGTATTACGAACGCTTCGGTCACCGCCCATAGTATTCCATTGGTGATGAACGCAAAGGCGTTTGTTCGTGCAAGTGCTTTATCGCGATCGTTTTTAAATGTACCGAGAAGCTCGTTGTAAACCTGCTTTTCAGCCTCAATTTCGGCTACGGTGAAGTCGATTTCCAGACTGGCTTGTTGAACGATCAGGCGTGCAGACTGAGTTGCATCGAACAGGTCTTGTTTTAAGGACAACCCTTGAATTGTTTGATCGTTCTCATTGCCGGATACTTGATTGCGCAGCGCTGTTATTCGTTCTAGCACGGGGCTCAAGCCGATGCTATCACTGAGCTGCAAACTGTTTGGGGACAAACCGGAGGCAGTCAGGCTCACGCCTGTTTTGAGAATCTGTATTGGAAATTCTTGAGTGTTGACAGCTGAACTTTGAGTGTTGCTTGCAGTGTTTCCTGGTAAAGATTGCGCCAGAGAGCGTCGTTTCGTCTTGCCAGGCGATTTTGCTGGAGGCGCCTGCAGGTTGAGCGTCTGGGTCATCAAAAAATTTGTTCCGGTACCGATCGAATCAGCATATGCAGGCGCAGGACCTGAGGACGCAATAAGAGTGCCAAGCAACAGACCACTTATTTGTTTGAATTTCATACTTCGCTTTTCTCAATTGAGTTGGATAAATGTAGTCGACGGGTCGTCTTTATCTGAGTTTTGGTTGCCTCTGATCTTTTGTTGAATCGATGTTGCTGCTGGCCGTGATCCGTTTTTCGTTACGTGCAGCCATGGCTAACTCCAAAAGCATCCGTTTCATTTTCCAAACCTCGGCTTGCAGCTGTTCAAGCATCACGCTTCGAACGGTCAGGGTGCTGATTGATAAGCCTTTGCGTTGAGCAACACTGGCAGTAATAACGTCCAGTTGCTGTTTTGAATCTCTATCCGTAAATCCAGGAATGTTTGAGTCTGCGATCCAGCGATCGATCATTTGATCGAGTCGCTTTTTCGAATTCGGCTCTGAGGCTGGCACTTGATGCAAATACTCCCAGACGCATGAGGGATATTCGATTTCCGGATTAGTCGGATAGTTGAATAGTTTCGCCAGCATGTTTGGTTCTACTTCTGAAGTTTTCTTCTTTCCGTTGATTTGTTTGAAGGTGTACATCGACGCTATCGAAGGCACGACTCCGGCCGGAATCCCCACGATTCCTGAAGGTATGGCGAATTTTGCGTATTTATAACCCGGGATTGCTAGTCCTTCGCACACCGCCCATAGTGCCCCATTGCTAATAAAGCTTATGGCGTTTGTGCGAGCAATTGCTTTGTCTCGATCGCTGGTGAAGGTGTTCAAGATCTCCTCGTAGACCTGTTTTTCGGCATCCATTTCCGCAACAGCAAAGTCGATCTCCAGATCTGTTCGTTGAATAAGCAATGCAATTTTGTCTGTTACGTCATACAGCTCTTGTCTGGCGGCAAGGCTCTCTACTGTTGGTTGACTGTCAAATGCTGCGATGCGAGAACGTAATTGCTGACTGCGTTCGAGAAGCGGAGTCAGTCCGATTGTGTTAGCTAGCTGCAGACTGTTTGGACTCAAACCAGGATCAGTTAAATTGATACCAGACTTGAGGATTTGCGTCGGAAAGTCGCTCGTGTTGGTGGTCGCCTCACGGGGCGTTGAAGCGGCAATAGCTGCCGGATTTTGCGCTAACGAAACCGGCCGTGAGGTCTTCGCCTCTGCCGTTTGCATCGATGAGAATAGGACAGCTGTCAGAATTGCTTGTGATAGTTTCATTTGGTTTCTCGTGCTGTGTCGTTGCAAACAAAATCTAACATCTATAGGGTTGTAAAAGGTTAAATGATGCTGGTCCGGATATAAAGAACTCGTCAAGATGTGCTTTTCGAGGCGAATTCTGGAAGATTTGAACGGTTATGTAAGTTTGAAAATCCCTCAGTTCTGTAATTTTGTCAGGATCTTTACATCCGCCGCGGTGTCGCTGACGAAGTCCTGATTCCGTCTATGTTAGATTCTAATTGTTCGGTACGAGGGCACAATCGATGATAGAAGAGTGGTTACAAGTGTTTGTTGCGGCATTTGGCTCTCTGGGACTTTTGGGATTGGCGACATTCGGTTTGATGCGTTTAGT
>CAYTDR010000658.1:0-4892 GCA_964436185.1 uncultured Candidatus Obscuribacterales bacterium
TTGCCTTTACGCGCATCTACCTGACTCGGTCCATCAACCTGTTGAACTCAGCAATCGAAACCAAGCCGTTGTAGAGCAGGTACCAGTAGTATTCTATATACTGTGACTTCTGACTGCGAACCTCATTGATATGAGCGAGACGCACAGGAACGTTCATGAATGCGCCACCGCGCTGTACCTTGAACCATTTGACCTGCCCGCGTTGACCCGTGATTCTGAAGTATGCAACTTGCATGTTAATTCCGGCATCCAGCACAGGACGTCCGTCAACAGCCCATATCTTGTCACCTTTTCTGATACCGGCAGCTTCGGCAGCGCCTCCATGAAGTGGGTCCAAAACGGTCCAGTAACCGTTAGCTTGGGAGCGTAGCAACAAACCAGGAGTTCCGAATCGGTTGAATGCGTCTGCCACCTCCCTCTGTTTCACTGTCCGTGGATCCTCAGGCGCGACAACTGAGATGTCCGCATTGGCAGCCGATCCTTGCAACCTGCTACGCATATCATCAAGGCTTGGAGTCAGAGCTGTCAGCGTAGGGACCTTCATTTCCTGGGACGTATCAATAAAACCTTGCAGCGCGGTAGCTGGGACGCTTGCAGATTTTGCATTCTCATCTGAGGATTGAGTCTTCGTCTCCTCTGCAACCGTAGATGGTGCCTTCTTCTGTCCGGAATTTTTGCTGTCTTCGACCTGTTGCTGAAAAAAGCTGTCCGGATCTGACAGTTCCTCTTCTTCCTCGGAGGGCGCCTCTACCGGCTTTGCGGCGCCATCCGGCTTCCCAGGTTTCGGCGAAGAATCCGAAAGTCCTGCAGGGGAGGTCATGGAGAGCATGCTGTCACTGCGGCCATTGCCGCTCTGCTTTTCAGGAACTGCTTCATCTGCTATAGCGGGACGCGGCAATATGGCACCGGTCATAGCGACGACCAGTGCGAGGGTCGTGAATTTTCTGAACATTGGTAAGGGTGATCCTTATTGGAATTAGAGAATCAGGGAGCATCGAGTGCTAACATAATAAGGGCTTTCTCTTGGCAACCAGCTTTGCTTAAACTCCCCTTAATATTGTTAGAGATCGGCTTCCAATATTCTCTCTTCCATTTTCTCGAAAGACTGCTGAGAACAGCTATTTGCTCAGGAAGGAGCGCTTGCAACTGTTCCACCGAGATTCTGATATTACTGTTTCAATGCGCCACTTCGAACGAACGATCAAACGAACGAACATGAACGAGACGGATCCTATCTGCCTTTATTGAAAAAGCTCGATGCAATCGGTGGACCGATTCGGCAAAGCGATAAAGACTGCCGACTATTATTGGAATCGGCTCATCATGCGCTGATACTGCGACACGGATATGATTCCGTTGTAGAGAAGATACCAATAATACTCTACGTATTGAGACGTTTGATCTCTGATCTCGTAGACGTTGAACAGACGCACGGGTAAGTTGTAATAGCTTCCGCCACGCTGGATCTGGAAGATTTTCGTCTGTCCGCGCGTTCCCGTAATCATATGATAGGCAACTTTCATATCGAGCGAATGCGGCACAGGGTGTCCGTCTACAGACCAGATTCTGTCACCGGAACGCATGCCCGCAACCTCGGCAGCACCTCCACGAAGCGGTTTCGTCACTAGCCAGTTGCCGTTGCCCGTCGTGTACAGCAATATGCTTGGTGTGCCGAACCTCGTCACACTTTCGGCGACCTGTCTCCTTCTCTCATCCATCGCATTCAGTGAGGTTGAGCTGCTGAGAGTATTAGTGTCCACATTCGCATCCAATTGCGCGCCAATGCCATCCATGGTCGGCGTTAGCGGCTTCAGCGTCGGAGCTTCCGAGGGAGTGAGCAGATCGACAAATCCTTTTAATGCGTGATCGGGCACCGCTTCGGAATTGTCGGTGCCGATATCGCCCATTTTGCTATCTTTGCCTGTTTCACCGGGCCAAGAATCATCGGCACTACTTTTTGAGTTCGTTTCGGGAGCGCTGTCTTTTGTCAGGGAGGAGCTGTCCGACGTCTGTTCACTCGGAGCTTTGTCGGTCGTGACCGTTCCTGTTTTCACCTTCTTCGAATCGTTGACTTGATTGTCGAAGAAGTCTACGTCTTCGTCTTTACTCGTATCATCGCTTGCCGACACGCCATCACTGACCGCGAATGAAGGCAGTGTCGCAGAGAGGAGGACCGAGAGAGCAAGCAGAACGCTTTTTAGCCCTTTCATTTTCGATTGTCCCTGTCTAAAACGAGCGTCAGCATTGATTTCATTCCCATGGTGTAGCAAGTTTTCTCAATATATAGAATGCACGAACTGATTCTGCAATAGGGTTGACCCGAGACTGGACTGGCATTTGATCTCATTCCGCCGCAACCACGCAGCAGCGCGCCGTATGATGGGGTCGTTTCAACTCCAGAGTCGGTACTGCAACCAGACATTGTTCCTCGACTTTCGGACAGCGCGCCGCGAACCTGCACCCTGGAGGCAAATCAATCAAACTGGGTGGTTGCCCCAAAATCGGCGTCAGCCTGCTTATGTTCCGCCTGGGAATTGAGGCGATCAAACCTTCTGTGTATGGATGCTTGGGCGCCTTGAACAGTTCACCCACTGGTGCATACTCGATGATCGACCCTGCATACATGACCGCGACGGAATCACACATCTCCGCGACGATTCCAAGATCGTGCGTAATCAGAATGATTGACATACCTTGATCTCGTTGAATGTCACGAAGCAAATCAAGAATTTGCGCCTGTACCGTCACATCAAGCGCTGTAGTCGGCTCATCTGCAATAAGCAACTCCGGACCGCAGCTCAGCGCCATCGCTATCATCACGCGCTGTCGCATCCCTCCGGAAAATTGGTGCGGATAGTCGTTTAAACGGCTGGCCGCCTGGGGAATACGAACCTTTTCAAGCGACTCTATGGCAATCTTGCTCGCCTGGGTTCTGGAGACCCTCTGATGAAGCTCGATCGCCTCCATTATCTGAGCGCCTATTGTGTAGACTGGATTGAGAGAAGTCATCGGATCCTGCGGTACCAGAGCAATCTTGTTTCCCCGGATTGACCGCATTTTCGATTCAGGCAACTTGAGAAGATCTTCGCCATTGAAGAGAATTTGACCGTCAACGACTTTACCTGGTGGAGGAACCAGACGAAGAATGGAAAGGGACATGATTGATTTGCCGCAACCAGATTCCCCTACAATCCCCAGCACCTTGCCCGCCCCAATGGACAGATCGACGTTTTGAACGGCCCTGGCAATTCCCAGGTCTGTATAGAAAACGGTTGATAGATTTTGGATCGCCAACAATGACATCAGACTCGTCCCTCAAGGCTAAATTTTATATGAGAGCGATGTGTCGAGCTGAAATGTGATCAAATCGAGACGAGAACTAGAGAAAAAACCTGAATCGGTTAATACATCGGCACTCTCGCACTTGAACGACATGTTTGCGACATTAACTACTGATTTAATAGATATAGACGAGCATGGACAGCTGCGGATGGATCCCGACATAACCCGAGAAGATACCAAGGACCTGAGAGTCCTTCGCCTTTTGACAAGGCTTGTCAACGAAACTGACAAGCTCATACGGCTTGCCGATGATATAGACACGCACGCGACTACGCCACAAGCCAAAGAAGCGTTCAACCTTATAGGAAAAGAAGTCGACAATATTCTCGCGTTGTACGAAGACGCCTTGAGGCCTCTTTATGGGCTCTACGAACTCGATCCCGGACTGAAAGAGCTCGAACAGGTACGTTCTCAGGACGCGGACCTCTAGCTACCCCACACGCGGCTCGCTGGAGTTTCACCGTCTTCGGTCTTCCGACTTCCTCGGCAGACCGATTAATCCGAGGCCTCTTTAGGAAGCTCCGTACTGAAGGCGACACCCTTCAACGAATCCAGCTCTGCAATCTGGCGACAGTCATGAACAGCTTTTTTCATGCTGGCGAGCCACGGTTTGAAGTGATGGTGGCGCATTTCGATGTACGCTGCGTCGAAGTCCCAGCGATCGACAAGCATTCGGTACATGGCTATGACGATGCCTGTTCGATCCGCTCCCTGGCGGCAATGAACAAAAACAGGCTGTTTCTCTTTGTCCACCAATGTTTGCAAAACCGTCTTCAGCTTATCGGACGAAGGTTTTGAGAACCCCATAGGAACATGGATATACTCAACTCCGAGTTCCTTTGCCAGCCGTTCTTCTCGCGCGGAGGCGGCACCGCCCATTCTCAGATTGACGATAGTTCTAACGCCACTGGATGCAAGCGCACGGATGTCCTGGTCACTTGGAGCCGCTCCGCGCAATACGCCTTGGTTGATTTGCTCGAAATTGCCTATGTGAATGGAATCGAAACGGTGCTCAGGACGGACCGCTATGGCAGTTCCATCGCGAACCTCGGCTGATATCGCCTGTGGTATCGAAAACAATAGCGCAAGAAGCAGGCAGAAAGCAGTTTGAATCTTAAAAATGGTCTCCCACCCTTCAGAGAAGCCTGTGCACGGAGCGTCGATGATAACACGCACGGTAACTGATGAACAGCCGTGTTTCGGGTTGAGGAAACGGACCGGCCAACGCTCAAGCAAGCGGCAACAAGGAATCGAGGACTTCGAGGGTTTCGCATCGCTTTCTTTACGGGGTAGTTATAGGGCGATACGAAAAATTGCGCCGACTAAAGAATATCCAATCTTTAAGAAAGCCTAAAGAACTTTAATCTTCGGCAACATTTTGCATGTAAATAGGTCTTATGAATTATGCGTGCCAGCCCAATGTTTTGCGAGCCGGTTGTTTCACAAAGGGGAGCGCACTGGAAAATCGGTTGATCGGGGATCAAATGAGTTTTTACCAGGCTGGCTACAGACCAAAAAGTTTTGGACAAGAAATTGCATAGGAAAGTGCA
>CAYTDR010000658.1:4902-5127 GCA_964436185.1 uncultured Candidatus Obscuribacterales bacterium
ACAAGAGGAAACTCATCGGTCTCAACGATGACTCTTTAGATGCGGAATTGGATGAAGTCTACAGCTATGACCTTGGAGAGTTGGTTCAACCTGAGGAGTCTGCCGGGCTTGACGAAGAGCAAGGCTACGAAGAAGTTCCGAGAGCCAAAGCCAAGAAGAAGGAACATGTATCCGATGACTCGGTTAAGCAGTATTTTGCTGAGATAGGTAGACACGGACTGCTCA
>CAYTDR010000659.1:0-5123 GCA_964436185.1 uncultured Candidatus Obscuribacterales bacterium
GTCCGTCGCAACAGCAGTCGCGATCAGTCGCAACAGCAGTCGTGGTCCGTCGCGGAAGAAGTCGTAGTCCGGTCAGTTCGCGACTGCTCGTTCGGTTCCCCATCCCGCCTTCATCAGGGCAGTTCTCTGGCAAATAGGCCCAGACATTTTTTGAACGCCACTGCCATCACTGTATACGGTGGCAATGCTCGACTTCATCGTCATCCCGACTGGGCTGATGCGTGCTCTACGTTCTCCTGTCTTGCAGGAACGGAAGGAGCGACAAGTTTCTAAAAAAGGAGATAAACAAATGGATAATCCAACTGACAAAGCCGTCTCTGATGCAAATGTTCAGAAACCAGGCATGACCACAGGAGAAGCTCTCGTCCACATCTTCGATCGGTATTTGCAAATGGACGATGATAACTATCGAGACTTCGAGTCTGTTGGAGCAGGTCTGAATTCGACCATCAAAAATTTCAACAAACTCGACGAAAACAAAGACGGATATCTCACTACCAATGAGCTCGATCTGGCGGAAAACGATCCCCTCCTATCCAAGGAGCTTTCAAAAAGCGACAAAGACTTCGTGGCAGCACTGAGAAAGACTCAATATTCAGTCGAGACGTTAAGCAAAGATACCACTGGTGAAAAGTGGCTCGGCACCAAAGGAAACGGCATTAGTCTGAACGATCTGCAAGCGGCGCTCAATCAATCTAAGACAGTAAGAGAAGACATCAGCCACGCCAACCGAATCAGAGGGTTGAGTTTCGGTCAACTGGACGCCAACCGAGATGAAGTAGTGACAACCGCAGAGCTGGATCGGCAACTCAGCAACCCGCGAATAATTGAAGAGGAAAGACGAACCATCGCCGAGCTGAAGCAAGCTAATTTGCCAGGTTTCTTCGGCTTCAATAGAACCGAGCAGTACGACTATGCACGAAATACGATGGTGACGCGAAATATGGAGTCCTCAAGACAATCGCCAACGCCTTGCCCAGGAGGCAAACGCCGTACAAATAGCCTCCGCCCGGAACTAGACACGACGCTGAACTGTGGCTTCCGAACGATGCACGCCATCGCCAACAGCCCAACAATAAAACCCTTTCTTCTCATAACTCCGACAAAATAGTGCCGTCGGAGATCTTCAGCAGGAACGGTGCCGTCCGTGCATCACACTTGGTGGCGTCTCGCTTTTTGAGGACTACTCTCTCAGGCGCTCGATGCCATGGATAACCGTAGGTGCAACCACTACTGCCGCCACAGCGGCTCCCACGATGCCACCTCGTCTACCGAGCTTCCATGCCCCGGCACGCCAGCCGAGATAACCGGAGCCACCATAAATACCCAGGTCTTTGGCGATATCAAGCCCACCGAGAAGCGATGGTCCTTGCCTGAATTCGACGAGGTGGCTAATAGAGTCGAGGTAACCTCGGCCGACCGGATTGTAGCCGAGAGTTCGATCCTTGATTTCACGCTGATTGAGAATCGTCGGGTTGGCATTTTCGTCAAGGCTTAGAGATACCGGCACTTGATCGCTGGCAAACATAATGCGTCGTGTGAACAATGGCAACGGATTGTCCAGAGTCATTCGATAATATGGCTCGTTATTGGCGTCGGAAAGCTGCGCTGCATCATGGAGCCGCACATCATAGTTCGAGCCCAGGGCGTTCAAACTGAGGTTGACACCAGTAATATTGGAGAACCTCGGTCGCCCGTTGACGGTGGTCAGGTCGAAGGAAGCGTTGCCGATACTGATGGAGTTGAGCGACACAAGCGAGTTGCCACGGTTGATCGGAATTGTCTGAGGCGTCCGCATGTTGAAAGTAAAACGGTCTCCATCCTTGGCCGCCAGATCCATATTGCGTACAAAGGCACTGATACCATCAGTAAACTGCGCGCCGGAGTTCTGCTCGAAATTACCGAGCATAGTGGATGGAGAGATCGAGCCGTTGCGAATGTTTCGCGCCTCGTTCAACATGGTGGAAAAGTCGTTTTCCAATCCGCGTATCCCGCGCTGCCGCAGATGGGCATTGAGTCGCGCGGCAACATTGAACTCCACGCGCCCTTCTTGCTGTCTGCCGGAAGCCGGCGAGGGATTTTGTGCTCGTGGATGAGCCTCGAAGAAATTCCAAATCGAATTGGTTATGTGGTCGACATTGTCCGGAACATGCCAACCGCCTTTGATTGTGTATTCATTGACCTCTACCCCTGACAACTGATTGATAAAACGCCTTTCCGTCACATCTCCATTGGTGAGAACGATGGGAGGGTTGGAGACTCTATTTTGTTCAGCCCAGTACTCGGTTGCATATAGCGTTGACTTGAACCTGGGCAAACCGATGGTGGTCAAACAAGCAGGCACATTCTTCAAGCCATCGTAAGGAACTATGTGATCCTCAGTTCCATGGATGTTTAGCACCGACATCTGAAATCTAGGAGGTGGCTCATTGCCGCTCATAGCACCACTGACGATGGCAATTGCCGCCAGCCTGTCCGATAGCTCGCCGGCAGCTCTAAAGGTCATCATGCCGCCGTTCGATAAACCTGCCATGTAGATGCGGTTCTGATCGATTGCGTAGTCGCGTTCCGTTTGTTCTATGAGCTGGCGCATGAAACCGACATCGTCAGCGCGGGATCCTGGAGGAAGAAGGCCGTTCTCCGTGTCCCAGGCTCTCCACTGCTCGTTGCCGGCCCAGACGCGCGCATCCGGATAAATGGCGATAAAACCTTTTTTGTTAGCCAGCTCCGTCATCTTGGTTGCTTCAGCAATGATATCGCCATTCTGAGCGTGCCCATGAAGGAGAATCACCATTGGCATGGGAGTGCGACCGTTATAGCTGGGCGGAACGTGCATTGTATAAGTACGTTCTACTCCTGCAACGGTCATCGTCAGCCGGCGCGTGACACCTTGGTCCCCCTGCTGTCTCGCCATATCCGTCAGACGAGTGGTATCCATAGGAGTATTAGCAGGACGCTGCGTGGTATCGCCCCCGGGGTTATTGGGCGGATTCATCGGATTGCCAGGATTCGTCGGAGTGCCTGGATTCATCGGGATGGCAGGCGGCTGCCTATGCCCGCGCCGGTTTAGCTCTCGAGCGATATCGCCGATCGCCGGCTTGACTACATATTCTACCCAGCGCGGGTTGGACTCGACAAATAAAGAGACATTCGCAGCCTCGGTCAAAAGATCGGAAGCCAGCATTCCCGCAATTGATGGACCTGTCGAAGCAGCTGCATCGGCAAACATCCTGCTCAAGCGCGGAGCGCCGATGCCGTTGGCCCCTTGTCTATTGACAGGGAATTCGACATTGAAGGTAGCGGGCATTCCTACAATTCGCAACACCTCGGGAGGCAACGGATTGCCGAACGCGCCTCGCAGAATCGGCTGACCTTGCTCGTCGTTGCTGAGAGTGAGCGACTCGATCGGCATTGAATGCTGTTCGCCAAAGAAGCTGATGCTGACTGACAATCCGCGGATGCGAGAAGCAGTCTTGCTGCGCTGATCGAAATCGAAGTCCAGAGTTTGAACATCCACCGACCTGACTCTAATGGCACCGTTGAGCAAGTCGGTATTAATCGGAATGCTTTCCGTGCCGGTCCGGTCGATGGTGAAATGATCGCCGGTTCGGCGAACACCTGTGTTGCCGGTGATAACCGGTCTGATCTCTCTCAAGCCTTCTTGGGAAAGCGTCGAGTTGAAAACGTCCATGATCGGCGCAAGCGGCAAAGAACGATTGTCCTGCCCATCTTGTGCGCGCGGAGACTCTGGAAACATTTTGTAGATTCCCCACCAACGAGAATTTTATTTAGCCAAGGGCTTAAATAGTGAATGAACCTGGCATTTGTGTCATTGTGGAAATCACGTAGAAACAATATGCAAACCATGTCACCATCTCCAATTATGCCAACCTATGGGCGTTTTCGAGGCTGCGGGTTTCCCCACCCGCGACAGATTAATCACATTACACAATACCGATATTGTAGTATCTCGGCTATGCAAGCCGGTCTTCTAGAAAAGTAAAACCTTCCTTCGTTGAAACTCAAGAACAAGCTCTCCGAAAGCCTGATAGCAAGTCACTCTTCTCGGGTTGAGAAAAAGCCTCATCCGATGCGGTACCAAACCCGGAGTCACTACCTGCCATCAATTCTTCGATGTATCAGCAATCGAAAAGCCTATGGGCAAATCGATTACCCTATCCAGATTTTCAGCCAACTTTTCGTCCAGCGCTTTCAACCGCTCGTTTCTGGAAACTGACATATCACCATTATCATCGATTTCCTGGTTCATTCGGGAAAAGTCTCCTGATGCTTTCAGGGCGGCAATTCGGTAGACTTCCATGTTCAGCGACATCTTGGACAGCTCAATCACCTTGGTGAAATCGTCTGCCGCTTCATTCCGAATCTTTTCCGATTCCGCAGTCGACAATGTCGTTCCCTTCAAAAGCCTGTCGTACAAAATCCCTCTAATCATGTGGTATTGCATGGATTCAGTCAGATTCGTAGACAGATCAATCAGTTTAGTTAAATCACCGATACAAGCAGTCCGGTCGCCCATACGATAGTGGATTCTCGCTCGCCCTTTATAGCCAACGATCGAGCTGGGCGAACTCTGCACGAGAATATTGAAATCGGAGAGCGCCTTCGGCAAGTCCCCATTCTCGTAGTAGTACTGCGCTCGCTTTTCGCGTCCGAATGGGTCTCCGGCCAACTGCATGTAGTGCTCCAGGTCGGCGAGCTCTTGTTTTTTCATGCCAAGCTTTTTGTACAACTCCGCTCGATAAGAGTAGAGCATGGCATTTTTGGGATCGCAAGCGATCGACTGGTTCATCAACTGGATAGACTTATCCTTTTTGCCGAGCTCTTGGGCAAGAAAGGAGGCGTCCCTGAAATAATCAAAATTATCGTCGAGCCTGGCTGCCACCTCCATTAGTGGCAAGGAAACTTCAGCGAGTCTGCCGGCGGGCATTTGAGCCAGACCATATATACCTTTTGCCACTCCCTTTGGTGCCACTATGCTGGCTACAAGAGGAATTGCCACCGCCAACAGTAAAAACTTGACAGCGATGCTTGCAGCATGAACATTGTCTCGTCGTTTAAAGAAGAATGCGAAACCCACACCACCCACCACCGCGGCGAAGGCA
>CAYTDR010000660.1:0-5108 GCA_964436185.1 uncultured Candidatus Obscuribacterales bacterium
ATGATCTTTGAGGAATAGATCGAGCTTCGTTACGAGCGCGATTATGTTTGCTAGAGCCGGAAATTGCCTCGACCAATGCGTCGATGATTCCTGAAGCAATTCGACGGCTCGGGGTAGCGCATCCAAGCCATAACTGTGATAATTCGATTCTATGAAATGTGCCAGTTCAATCAAGCTGCCGGTCTGAGAACTGAGTATAGAATGTCCATTATCATCGTGTGTGGCATAACACTCGCTCAATACCGCGCTGACATCTATATTCCGTTCAGCACGAATCTCGTCCAGTTTTCTAAGCCCCCAGATACAGAAATCTATCTTGTGTCTGGTCAGAACCCTTCCACGGGACGGGTTGTCCGACACCAGTTGTGCAACCGTCATGATCGTTTCCTTGGTTTTTGATTTCATGAGTTACTCAAACAGTTTGTTGAACTCACTAAGCACAGTGTCAGCGAAACCAGATAGCCAGGCACTCGACTCCGCCGTGGAATGTTGGAGTCCAGATCGGATAGGATCTCCTGAGGATGATTCGCTGCCTCTGTTTGGAATTGAGCGAAATACCCCGCAGGCAGTACCAGTCAAACAAGTATCGAAGGTAATCAGAGGCATTGGCAATTGCGATCCGCTGCAGTTGTGTCGAGACGGACTGGCATGCCCACTCGAATCTGTCGCTGATTTTGCTTTTACTCATGAGAATATCAGGTGCGATCATGGATTGGAAGGGTAACAAAAAAGTAACCCAATTTCGGACTACACTCTCTCAACCGGAATGATGACTTCAAAAAACTATTTATCCGTCGAGCACCGACCCGCGGTTCCAATGAGTGGTCGAAAAAATATACTTTGTTATTTGGCATGCGGGATGTCCTGCCACTGAAAATGGTGCCGACTGCGCGTGTTTGATGTCAGATGGGGTTGCCCGTGAAAGTGTCGCTGCCAGACGATGATGTCAGGGGACAGTGCTGGAATTGTCGATCGATAATCCATCCTTGCGGATGATGAGAGAGTCTATTCGAGCTTCTTACAATGACTTTCATGGAGGAGAACAAATGATTACTGGAGCCCAGGTTGCAAGAGTAAAAAATATAGGCAATGACAGATTGTTTTTGCTACCGAGAGAACACGGTGCGGTAATCGTCTTCTCTCTGGCCAGTATCGGCTCTCTTCTATTGTGTCGTGCCCATCTGCCCGCCATGGTCTTGGCGGAGCTGATTCTCTGGAGTATGATACTTTCCTTGCATAGAGCGAAACAACTGCTTTTAATCACGGTCCTTGGCTCGATTATGCTGCAGCTTTTCCTGGGCACTGCTCTTGCAAGCTGGCTCTGGGTAGTCTGGGCAGGAAGTCGTGTCGCCAGATCGACGTCCTTCAAGACCGGCATGTGGTGGAAGGAGGGTCTCGGTCTCGCCGGTTCAGCTCTGGCACCGCTGGTCGTGTCATACATGCTTGTCGGGAACCTACCAGTCCACTTGCTAGTAGCTTGCGTGTTTGTTGCTGCTACCCTGACTGGGGCTGCTCTAATTCGAGCCATTCATCGAGAAACTCATGTAACTCCAATACCTGCCTTTCTTCTTTCAATAGTTCTCTGGATTTGCCTGGCTGCTGTCCAACCGCTTGTCGTCGTCGCCTCTTTGATGCCGTTTGTCGCGCAAAGCCTGTGGCTTGTTTCTCCCTACAAGCCTTCCTTCAAGCGGCTTGGACAGGTACAGTGCCTTACTCTCTTGTGGGTAGCAATCGTACTTGCACTATTCCTCCCCTCCTGAGCCGGTCAAGAACGAGCCCCTGACTGCTCCGGAGTTTCACGGACCGCGTACAGGATAGATCGGCGCTGTCTATGCAAATAGAGGAACGTAGTTTGACCGGTACTCTCGGCAACCCCCAGATGAATTATCGCAAAGTGAGAGTCTAAAGCTGTGACGTTAGATCAGGCAAAGTTGCTTACAGTCAATGTTCTCTTACGATTATGTGCCGGGTTTTGCCTGTTTGCGTCCTGTCGTCGTCAATCGTCTTGCGGAGCACATAACCTCATTAGGCACGTTTTCGGATTGGCAGCTGCCAATCGATTTGTCGAGCTGGTTACCTTCGACTCAAGACTACACGTGGTGCCTATGGAAAGGATCTCGTCCTGGTAGAGTTCAGCATCGATTGGGCCATCAGTGAAAGTCGGCTGGTATCAGAACTGGTTACCATTTAGTTACCAGAGTACAACTCCGGCAAGATGATGTATTTTTGAAGGTATCAAGTATGAGCAACCATCCTGCCCATGATTGATCCCCTTTCCGGGTTCCTTTTTAAAGAGGCAGTAACTAAATGAAGAGAGAACGAAAATCATGGGCGGAGCCTTTCAAAATCAAAGTTGTAGAGCCGCTCTACATCAGAACTTGTAAATACAGGAAGGAGGTTATTCGACAGGCTCACTACAACACATTTCTGCTCCGTTCCGAGGATGTCTATATAGATTTGCTTACCGACAGCGGCACTTCTGCCATGAGCGACTATCAGTGGGCCGGCATGATGCTGGGAGATGAGGCTTACGCCGGATCAAAAAATTTCTATCACCTGCAAAACAACGTTGAAAGATATTATGGTTATCCGTTTACAGTCCCTACTCACCAGGGGCGGGGAGCAGAGCATATTCTATCTCAGATGTTAATCGAGAACGGCGATGTTGTGCCGGGCAATATGTATTTCACCACCACTCGTTTGCATCAAGAGTTAGCTGGCGCGACATTTCAGGATGTGATTATCGACGAGGCGCATGATGCGCAGGATACTCATCCATTCAAGGGAAACATCGATCTTGGCAAGCTCGATAGATTGATTAGAGAGCTAGGCTCCGATCGAATACCCTATATCAGCGTCAGTGCCTGTGTGAATATGGCTGGAGGCCAGCCATTTTCCCTCGAGAATCTAGCGCTCGTCCGCGACCTTTGCAAACAGCATGGTATCCTCCTGATCCTTGATGCGACACGGGCAATTGAAAATGCATGGTTTATTCAACAAAGAGAGACTGGTCAAGGACACAAATCGGTTCGATCAATTCTCAAGGAGATGTGTGATCTTACAGATGGTTGCACCATGTCCGGAAAGAAAGATCTGCTGGTGAACATTGGAGGATTTCTCGCTCTTCGCGACGAGCGTCTCTATCGAAAGGCCTGTGAGCTGGTGATTGTCTACGAAGGTCTTCATACTTACGGTGGGCTTGCCGGACGAGACATGGAAGCAATGTCCCGCGGAATCGAGGAAGCAGTTCAGGATGATCATATACAAGCACGCGTAGGCCAGGTGCACTATCTCGCATCACTCCTGCAGGATGCTGGCGTCCCTATCGTCGAACCAGTAGGTGGGCATGCAGTCTATCTGGATGCCAGAAGATTTTTGCCTCATGTTCCACAGCGACAGTTTCCTGCCCAAGCTCTGACTGCCGCACTCTATATGGATTCAGGAGTGCGCGCGATGGAACGTGGTATCATATCGGCCGGCAGAGATCCCGTAACCGGAGATCACAGATATCCAGAGCTTGAACTGGTGCGTCTCACTATTCCAAGACGAGTTTACACGCAGTCACATATGGAAGTGGTGGCAGAATCAGTAATTAGTTGCTATCAGAACCGAGATGACATTAGCGGTCTGGTAATGACCTATGAGCCCGATAATCTGCGATTCTTCCAGGCTCATTTCCAGCCCATCACTGCTGAGTACTTTAATGAGCACTGCGGCGACACGCAGGAGAGTGAAGATCCTATCTCGTATTGTATTTGAGCCAGGTGTGGACAAATGATTCAATACGCGCATAGTCCGATATGCGAAGCTCCGTAAGAGTTTCCGGACATGCTTGTTAATCTCATGATTCCAATTCTTGGGAAGCGTGTAACAGCACAGATTGCCGCCAGCAGCCATCTTCGTCCGATGCTTTCTGTAATGAGCCGCTGTATGTGAAAGTACTCCTTGCAGAATCTGCGTCGAATGAACGATGCATACTCCTCCATCAATTTGGCAGACCGTGTCTCATGAGGTAGTCTCGGCTACTTCAAATCCAGGGCTGCACTACTCTGCGCTCAGCAGCAATCTACGGTGAGATACAGTCAACTCTGTCTGTGCGACGAGAGATCCTGGGCTTGGAACCCGCTCAAGGACTTGTCCCCGCGAACCTAAGACGCGGCTCTCGCTCTCGGTCGTTTAGTTGCAGGTTTTGCAGTTTTTCCGGAAGCTGCCTTTTTGACCGGCTTCTTTGCTGCTGTTTTCTTTGGTGCCGGCTTCTTTGCTTTTGTGCTTCGTGCCTTTGGTTTCACGGTCCGTGGCTCGATGCCGAAACGGGTAAATCCATAAAATCTGAAGAAGAACCTGATGACTCGGTCGGTCGGCACGTCCAAAAACTTCCCTCGCAAAATCTCGTCTATCGTTGACTCGTCGGCTTGAGTAATCGAGATTACATCTTTTTTTGTGTTTCCTGCTTCCGCCATGAACTCGCAGATTTCCCTTCGTAGGGCGCTCAAAACTTCGGCGCGCTGCTCAAAGTCTTCAGCCTCTTCCTTCGTGAAGCCAAGCTGTAGCCAGGCGTTACCGTCGCAACCCACTAGTCCTAGTTCTTCCTTCTTCTTCATGGTCTTATCTTACCGCTTCCTTGACGTTTTTTCACCTTCTGACTTCTTGTTTGATTCTTGTTCCTTCCGCATCTCGAGCAATGCCTTGTATCGTGCTTTGGCTGTATCCTTGTCCTTCTGCGATGTCTTCTGGGTCTTCTTTCCAGCGATCACGTGAAATACATAGATAGCTTCGGCAAAGCAGGCGACGTAAAAGATCCTGTACTGTTTGCTATCTTCATCACTGTGACGGAGTTCAAAAGCACCTTTTCCGACCTCAGAAAATGTCTTGAAGTCAGTGGGCGGTTCACCGTTCTGAACCTTCCACAATTCATATCCCACCTGACTCTTGGTTAGTCTAGGCCACTGTTGCATCTCCTCGCGACAGTTAGGCAAGATTACTAAAATCTTGGCTCGTTCAGGCTCTTGGTCATCACTAGTCGCTGGTTGCTTAGTCGCCTGCTGCTTCTTCTTAGTCATCGACCGATCTTAAGTTGGTACAAGGATGATTGTCAAGTTGAGTCCATC
>CAYTDR010000661.1:0-5105 GCA_964436185.1 uncultured Candidatus Obscuribacterales bacterium
CGACCCCGCTTGACGCTGTGTCAAAACTCTGGTATGTCACGCTAGCGAAAAGGTTTAGGCCTTCATGGATGAGTGGCTGTTTGCAGAAAGTTGCCCAGGATGGGCCTTCGGCGTGCAATCGGATGTTTCCTGATACTCTTGCTGCTCGCGGGAGCGGTTGGGGGAGCGTACGTCTGGTCACTGTGGAGCCGCATGGATGAGATGCTCCACAATCGCCTGGTGGATGGTCTCAAGGAAGCCGCGCCAAACTGGGATGCGGGTTTCGCGCGCGCGCGATTTGACTTCCAAGGCCAGATCCGCATCGACGACTTCAAACTGAATGCTCCGCGCAGATCGATAGGCGGGCTCTGCAGCTTATATTGGAAACGGCCACGTGCTGTAACTTGTTTGAGACCACTGCTGCGGGCTTCCTGTCTCGAGTGGAGGAGCTGTGCAAAGTAATAGTGCACAAAGAGCACCCGGAGATTTCACAAAAGACACTCGATGAGATGGATACGGAGCAACTGTTGCTGAACCTGCAGGTATCGGAGCGACTTCGCGACATCTATCGATTAGAGGAGAATATAGACAGGCTTTCCACCTGCATTGATGCCAGTGTAGTGCTCGCTGAATTGCAAGCAATCGGTATCGACAAATTCGAACGATTTGTAAAATCGGGGAAGTCTATACGGCTTGCCGATCTTGTGGTGTGTGCCGATTCATCAGCTTCTGCTGAAGTAGTCAGGTTGCTCGTCATTGAATTATTCAGAAACGGCTCTGCGAAAGACATCGCTGAAAGTATAGAAGAGTTATTGGACAGAGAGCGCGCTGATACTTTCCGCGAAATCATTACCGAGCTAGTAACCAAGGAAGGCGGGTATGTCGGACAAGTGGTGGTATCACTCTATACTAAAAACAAACTCGAACCATTATTCATATTTTCCATAGATAGAATCGGTGTAGAGTTGACTACTGAACTCTGGCGATGCCTCAATCATTGCCATGTTCATCCTGATGTCGGAAAACTTCTGCGGCTGGCAGGATTGTCTGACACATACAAATCCAGCCCATTAGTAACTATGATTTTGTCTGGCGGTAACGAATCGGCACTTATGAGATTGCTGTCGTTGCATCTGGATCGTTCCAACCAAACTGTGGTGGCTATACTCAAAGATGCATGTGAGGTTCGCCCTCTGCGAAGCGTCGCAAAAATCGTTGCTCAGGTGATAGGCAGAGACGCAAGCCGAGCGGAGATTGGCGCTTTGCTGATGGAGGAGATTGCCATCGAGAATGATGCTTCGATTACCGAATCGCTGGCGCAGTGCTTAGCTCAGTATCTGCCCTCCGAAAAAGAGTTCGACCACCTCATTCGAGTTGCGCGAGCCAAGGAACTTCACAACGCCAGTCGAATACTCGAGCAGTCAAAGGATTCAAGTCGAGAACAGCAAGCTATCCAGGCGCTCAAAGCGATGCATGACCTGGGAAATGCAAAGGAATTTCAGCTTGCAGTTTCACATCTGGCGTCAGTGAAAGGCGTAGAGTATTTCTATGACTTGATCAAATGGTTTGGTAGCGAGGGAGAAGTTTTTTTTGCGGCTCGACTCGTTTTCGAGATTATAGCGGGAAATTTTGTCGGAGAGTCTGAACTCGTGCAGCGATTGCTTCATGAGAATAGCGGCATGACCTTGACCTATCTATATTTCCATTACCTGAAAGAAGGTCGCAGCATAGAAAGTTTGAATTTATGCATTTTATCCCGTGCGAATCTCACGGAACCTGTCAGTCCGCTTGCAGACGTTAGTGCGGCTGAATTTTTCTCCGCGGTGCATTCAGCTACGGAATACTGCGCAAAGGCAGGCATCGTCGATCAGCATGACTGGGTTCGAAAATTAGAGCTGACGATGTCTTCTCAATTTGGCAGTCGATGGAAGGGCCTGGCAACGCAATCGTCGGTCGGCAGAGGACTTGCTTAAGTAGATAGCTAACGTTGTTCGGATTTGGAAACACTTTGGTAGTAACGTGGATTCCAACCAGACAACGGTACACGCCCTCGAAAATTCGGCTGCAGCTTCTGAAGCCGGCAGCCGGTTTTTCGATGACTGAAGGTGAGGTGGTTGGTTTTTATGCAAGAAGATTTCACCAATTTCGAATCTCCGGAAGCAACGACTGAGCAGTCTCAAGCTTCTCCCTTCGGTTCGCTCTCTCTCCAGGATGTGTCCAGTCTGAATGCTCTGGATAGAAAGAACTCAATCACGTCAGAGTTTCCCGATGATAATGACCTTCTCAGTCAGTTGAATGAAGGTGATAAGGGTGTTGACCAGACGCATGATACCGCCACTGGTGATGGTGTAAGTGAACAACCTGGCGGTGACACGTCGGCAGGTTCGCCCAGTGTTCCCGCAGAGAGCCCTTCGGCTGACAACAATCTAGACCAATCCGACTCTGATATGGACGAGATCAACGGAGCTGGCGAGATGTCTAGCACGGAAAGCGCAGAAGGAGCCTCCGGATCCGCAGACGATGCATCAGGTTCTGGCTCTGAGAACGAGGAGCCGTCTGAGGAGTCTGGAGACAATTCTGAGACTGATTCTTCTGGCGATAATTCGGACAATGAGGACGATGGTGTCGGACCAGCGGACGAATCAACGGAAAGCTTCGACCCTGAGGGGGATGATGACTCGCCTGATGATATGAATTTCGAGCCTACCGACGAACTTGATCCTGACGACAGTCCCGCCGATCCAAAAGACGGCGGTGATAAAAAGCAGAAGAATGAAGTGGCACTGGAGCCCTATCAAGATCCGAACAACAAGGAAAAGTTTTTCGACGCGATGAAAGAGGCTGAAAAGATCACAGATCCTACGGAGAAAACCAAGGCGCTGAAATCTGCACTCGCTGGCCTGTTCGGAACGAAAGCGGAAGACTTCGCCGGCTTGACCGGGCCAGGTTCTGTGGAGATTAGTGGCAAAGATGGGAAGAGTGCTTTTGTTGGATACAACCATGGATTTGGAACGGGGGTACTCCTCAAGACACCTGATTCAACCCAGTTTCTTGATCTCAGAGGAAACAAGCGCGTTGAAGTTGGAAACGATGGACAAGCGAAGTTCGATCCTCCATCCATGTCGCGGACCGAACAATTCAGTCTGCTTGCAGGCGCCACGATAGCGACCGATCAGGCAGCATACAAGTATACGAATTCTGAGCGCTCTAAGGTTCAGACAAAGGCGCTTCTCCCACACGTGGAAAAATTGGCGGACAGCACCGAGAAGTTTGACGCAGCGCTGGTAGAGAATAAGCATGGCACCAGGGATCATCCTGACATGGCACAGGTCAAAGACAGAGCCGCAGAGAAGCTGTTCGACATGGGCGAGACTGGAAAAGCGCTGGACAAGTGGAAAGAGGCGCTTGCAATTCAGGAGAAGTTTCACCCTGGGCACAAAAACATTGAATCGAATAAGGAGTTTCTAGACAAGTTGCAGAAGCAAATAGACGATAGAGACAAGCCTGCTAAACAAACGGGGCGCAGCAAGGTTGTGTCGAACCTCGAGAGTGCCACACGTCCGAGAGTGTATTCCGAATTCAAGAACATTCGAGATAACTAAATAATAGCTATCGATGGCTTAGCCTTGATTGAGGCTCGACTCGAGATGTGACGACTCTTGTTTTTTGGTCGCGGCGTTGCGAAAAACGGTTTCGTATGACTGGTTTAGGCTCGTGAACAGGCGGTCCCACAAGTCCGTGTAGAATCCAAAGTTGGTTCCACTGTCCTTATGATGCTGTGCGTGGAAGGTGCTCGTCGTTAAATGACCGAGAAACGGTATCTTGAGCCAGAAGGAAGGAAACGGTTCGACACCGACATGACCGAGCGCACCAAATGCGGCATTAAGCAGAAGGTAAACAACAATCGCAATCCAGCTTGCGTTATAGATGCACAGCACAAGCAACCAGAGGAAGCCGAAGCCCAGGACTTCGAGCGGGTTTAAGACGAAGAGCGAAAGCGGCCGCGTCATCGCGAACTGGTGGTGAGTTAGATGTACTCTCTCATAAATTCCAGGCAGATGGACGATTCTGTGACTGGCATACATAAGGAAGTCCATCAATATGACTAGCGCTATTACGTCAATGAGAGCGTGTACAAAGTCCGTACTCATGTGGATCTTGATTATCCCCGCCTTCCACATAGCCCAGCCGGCCAACGCGACCAGAGTATTGAAAAATACACAACAAATGGAAAGCCATACTTCTCGATTCGTAAGCTTGTCCGGGGCTTCGAAGATTCTGTTTCTCAAAAACATTCGCACGACCAGCCATCCGCCTCCCACACAGAGCGCCAATTGCAAAAGGTTCTGCACCAGAAGCCAGCCAAACGCCTGAAGTGGAGTCAAGTTGAGAAAGAATTCCAGAATGTGGTTGACGATGCACATGATGACAGTGTTGAGGTGCTGCGTGAGTGAGGGTACAGACAGCTTATATGAACCCTCCTGTGGAATCAATCGCGCCTATGAGTCCATTGCTTTGAATTGAATATTCTTGCAATTGCGTTTTGATCTCTCAGATCAATGAGTTGTTGTGCTGCTTTACGATCTTTTTCAGCTTCGGCACTCTTCCCTTGACTTGAAAGAATTTTTGCTCTCAACTCAAGTGCCGCCGCGCTGGTTTTGTCGAGTTCTACGCATTCATCAATGTCTTCAAGAGCGGATTCTTTGTCTCCATTCTGCAGGCTGATCTCCGCGCGTTTCCGCAGTATATTGAAACTACCGGGCGAGATGCGCAGAGCTTCCGTGAGATCCTGATGGGCCTTGGTAAGATCACCGAGCTCCGCATACAAAAACGCTCGACGAGCGTAGACGTAATCTATCTCCTTTTCCTTGAGAACCTCACTGTAGTCGTTGATTGCTTCGCTCCGTCGGCCCAGCCGCTCGTTAAGCTTTCCTCTGCGAAATAATATTTTCGTTCTGTCGAACTCCGTTCTACGGGCTTTCGCAATCGAAAGCAAAGTTGATAGGTCGTCGCGCGCCTCTTTCAGGCGTGCCAGAGAGAAGTGCGCTTCTGCTCGACGTTCCATTACTTCCCACTTATCGGCACCATAGAACAAAGCAGTGTTGAAATCTCGCAGTGCTAATTCT
>CAYTDR010000662.1:0-5097 GCA_964436185.1 uncultured Candidatus Obscuribacterales bacterium
TGATACCGAAAGGGCTTTCCGTGAGCGGTCCTTACCAGAGCAAGAATCTCTCTGTTTTTCTCATTCATGGAGAAGACTCTCTCCATGTAAAACCAATTATGCCTCTGGATGAGGCGATGAAAGCTAAGACGGTAACTGTGCACGAGACAGGCGACGTCAACAATCTCTCGATTGAAAACCTTGCCTCCGCCAGTGTCTTTCTCCAGAGCGGTGATATCGTCAAAGGTGGCAACCAGGACAGGATGATCAAGTCCGATCTGCTCTTGCCGCCACACTCTGGTAAGATTCCAATCGAGGCATTTTGTGTCGAGCAGGGACGATGGCAAAGACGAGGAACTGAAGCGTCTGAGGTTTTCAGCTCTGCAGTGTTGCAAGGTGCGACCAACGGTACCATTGGTGCAATGAACAGCGCGCCTCCTGCAATACAGGGCGCTATAAACGGCACAATCGGTCCACAATCTGGCGAATTGATAAACGCTCCTGTCATTCAGGGTACTACCAATAACTCCATCAGTCTGCAAGCTGCGACCAATGGTACCATTGGTCCGGGTGCTGACGGCTTCAGTATCGATCCTCAAAGCGCAGTTTGGCAGTCTGTGCGCGTTGCGCAGGGCAAGCTGAGCAAGACTGTTGGAAAACAGGTTGCCAACCCACTCTCGTCCACAAGTCTTCAATTGTCGCTGGAAAATAAAGAAGTACAGGAGAAGACTGCTCAGTATGTTAAGGATCTTAGTGGAATCATTAATAGTAGAAGGAATGTGATCGGTTTTGCTTTTACTGTCAACTCCTCCCTGGACAGAGCTGAGATCTTCGGATCTGAGAATCTGTTCAAGACTCAGTGGCCGAAAGTTCTAAAGTCGGCTGCAACAGAGGCTATCACCGATCAAGACGCCAAGGCAGGCAAGACTCCGGTTACAACAGCGGTAGTTGAAAACTGGTTAAGAACGAGTGGTGAGCTCGGAACACAAACAATTACATCTACCAAAAGTGCTCGCATCAATAAGATTGATTCTAGGACCCGGCTTGTAATAGAGAGCCAGTCACTTGCAGAAAAAGGCGCACTTCTCCACACCAATTTCGTCAACAAGCTCTACACAGGCACAGCAGTAAATTCTTCGAACTGAACCTAAAAATCAACACCAGTTATCACAAAACGAGGAACACCTACTTCTATTGTGCGCAGAGGACGCAAATAGAACCATCACGGACCTTTGATAAACTCATTTTGTCGATTCATGCACAGACAGGAGCTCGATCAGTCGCGGATGCACAAGCGTGTTCTCCTTTTCCACATGAGTAGAAGATCAGCTTGCACCAGTTGAATATTGGTTAGAACCTGATCTCGGAGATCGCTATGCGGAACCTTTTCCATCATCTCGCAGACAGTCGATAACGCATTGCTGCATCCGTCATGTTCCGTTTCCATTTCTCTTATACGTTCGAGGAGATCCATATCGCAAGGGGCTGATTCGCCGGAGTCCAGTGAAACACCAGCGGAAACAGTGTGCTCTCTTCGTCTTTCAAGTGGGCTTCTATTTTCATTCTGATCTTTTTATAGAGCTTTTGCGCTTCGCATTACGACTCGTTGTTGGCCTCAGATACGGACATTTTGCGGACATGCTGATGAGCATAACAACAATCCGTCGGGTGGTTCTGCAGATCAAGAGAGACTAACTCGAGATCTCTGGCGAGAGGTAGTAGTGCCAGGAGAGGTAGGTAGTGTCAGGACAGGTCGTCAGCAGTGCATACTAGTGCTGATGGTGTCATTCATAGTTTTGAAAACAAAGAGAATTCTACTGTTATAATTTCTCAAACATGAAAATTGCCAATCTGATTATTTTGTTCTGTTTAACAGTGAGCATGCTCGGACTTGCCGGCTGCGAAATAATGGCCGACCTGGCCCCATCAAAGGCCAGTACGGTCCATGTTCGAGATTGGCTTGTAATACCAATCTTCTATCGTACTAATCGAACCAAAACAGCCAAGTCTGAATTCATAGACTACACCGAGAGCCCAAATGATAAGGGACATTATTTCGGAGTCAAAAATGTAGTGGTGCCGGTGTCTGAGCCTTCGTCCCTTTCAAAGCAGGTTATGGATAAACTCGGGTGGCAGATTATACATCTGGAAAAGCCGGTAGACTCAAGCAATCGACCTCCCGTTCCTCAAGAATGCAAAGTCGCAGACCGAGAAGTGTCTGCTCCTGATGAAATTATTGCTGCATTCGATCAATACCGGTGCTCCTCCGGTTCAGATCAGGTTGTTGTGTTTGTACATGGCTGCTGCGCCACATTCAACACATCCCTGGAAAGGGCTGGTAAAATTGCCGCAGCCATGCAAATGCCGGTGGTCATTTACGATTGGGTATCGCCGACCGGTTTTACCAGGTACTTGGAAAACGAGACATTGGTCGATCAGGAAGTGGACGACTGCTGTCTTTTCTTGAGCAATCTGGAAAAGCTCATTCCGGCCAGTTCGACCATTCTAATGGGTCATAGTATGGGAGCACATTTTCTTGATACTGCACTAGTAAGAAGGTTTGAGCGTGAGTACCGCCGCAGCAATGCTCCTCGGTATGAAGAAGTAGTATTTTGCAATCCGGACGTGGATGCGCGCTCATACATCAATCACAACGAGGAGATAGTAAGAAACGCTGCTCAAGTGCGTATCTACATGTCCAGAGAGGATGGTCGCTTGAGGACTTCGTCGCGAGCACACGGCAACTTTCCGCGGCTGGGAAGACCCGAGGGCTTATTAAGCAATCTGTGCAAGATAAAAGGGCAAGATCTCATTGATGTGACTGAGTTAGGCATGGGACATGAACTGCCATTTTGGGTAGTAGCCGATCTGCATCGCACTGGCAAACCGGCTCCGGAACAGGGTTTTGTTCTTCAGCCCCAGGGGGCGAGTCTATTTATCTTGCGCAAACAATCAAACGTTTCATTTCATCCGGTCCAGGGGTTAACTCCGCTAGATGACAATCTGTGCGACTGCAGCAGCGAGCAGTAACAGCAAGTTCCAATCACCTATCCATTCGAGCAAGAGGAAGTTGTGAGGCCCAAGCAGGTCAGTTAGGGGTACAGGACAGTGTCCTTCGAAGAGACTGTTACCGACCTCCAGGGCTCGGGAGGGCTCTGACAAACATGACCCTTCAACGTTCCCAATGATACAAACCCGTTTTCCTCATCGGTCTGTTGTTTCTAACTTCTGGAGACCGTGCGTCTTCGGACAAGTATCTGGCTGCAAGTTCTGGTGGCTGTTCTCTTTCCGTCCATTTCGGAAAGAACATTCCGTCTTTCTCTTCAACCCACGCCGTTGGTTTTACGTTTTTGTCTGCTGGAATGTGTAACCAGAAATTGTCTTTCATATTGAAGACCAGGGCTGGCTTTCCATTTGAATATTTATCCTCCGGTCTGTAGGTCACACTCACTTTGTATGTAACGTCTGAACCTCCACAAGAGAACCTTCTGTTGTACAAACCATCCAGAACTGCCGCGTAATCCTTGAGATCCTCCGGACGCTCCACAGCTCCCACGGCTTCCACCAGTCCGGAAACATCGCCTTCGATCATACCGTAACCGATCTCTTTGAGAGTCTGTCGCTCAGACTCTGACCAACCGTCCAGGTCTCCCATTGTCCTCTGAATTCGATTACGTTGACTGACGACGTTGCCCGGTATCCAATCAGGACTATCTCCAGCGAACAACCTGGCGCTATTCACCAGACTATCCGATGTCTGGCGTTCATATTCGTCGATGTCCTCTTTCGAGATACTGCGAGTTGCCCAGAGATATTCATCATCGCTACTATTGCTGATGTCGTTGAAGTGCAGCATCACATAACCTAGAATCTCCTTCAACTCCTGAGAGTTGAGCTGGCTACATTTATCTGCGATGTCTCCGAAATAGATTGCGTTCTTATCTGGCTTTACCAGATCGTCGAAGTTCTCTCGCAAATAATTCATTGCCTGAGTGCACTCTTTCATTCGCAATCTGTCTGATGTCACTCGAATATCCAATCGGGCTGCATCTGCCCTGTTGACTGTCGATGAATACCAGTGGTCGAGCTTGCTCACTTTGTCGAAGTTTTCGAAAAGCGAGTCGAGGACCTTCGTATCCTCAGGAGACGCAAGTTTTTCTCCAAAAGCTTCAATGAGTTCTTTCTTGCTCATTCCTCCGTCGCTATTCGTGTCTATTATCGACTCGTTTCTTTCGAAGAAATCGGCAAAGCTGAGCGAAGGCGCAGGTTGTTCAGTTCGACTTACATTTTCAAATTCCATGATGATGTCTCCTTTTCCTTGACGTGATTCTCAAGGAGTCGAAGAACGCGATATTGATACTGTTTGTAGTATCATCGGTTCTCAATTCCTCTTTATTCAATCCGGAACGAATTGAACCCAGGCATATCGCCCACGTAGCGTTGTGACTGATTTCGATTTGCTGGCTCCACTCATTCTGTCTCCCCGGACCGTCAAGTGACCAACGGCAGAATTGCTCACTACTGCAAGAGAGTTCAGACTCTTCATGCAACTGCGGATCTAACGTCCCTACATAGTTCCCCGTCCATCGACGATGAAGAATATGGACGACGACAGTGCGTCTTCCTCAAGCCCCTTAGTTGGAGAGGTCTCAAAAATGTTTCACCAAGCAGGTATTCGAAATCTATACAGCCGATTGCGCGCCTAGACAGGAGTTATATCGATATTGGTCAGAATTTTCTTCAGTTTCGGATATGATGCTTGGGAGCGCAACACAGCCGCGTTTGGGGGGACTGCCCTCTCCAATTTTCTTGATCGAAATCGCGAGCTGTGCATATCAATTGTGACAATCCTTCTATCCCGATTCGTCTGCCACCAGATAAAGTGACCCAGAAGAGATAAGATCATCTTATTCTGCCGCTAAATCTGCCACGTACGGATACTTCTCTGCAAACTGTTCGCACATGATGTCTGTCGACTCATACATCCATTAACAAGTCAGAAAAACACTACCGAAAAGCCGTAAAACGCCAGCAAAAGAACATTTTAAATAGCGCGAGGGAAATAGATCGGGGACGTTTACTTGAGTAATAAATGTTCATCTATTGTCGATGCAATCA
>CAYTDR010000663.1:0-5092 GCA_964436185.1 uncultured Candidatus Obscuribacterales bacterium
GCTCATCACTCGGGCTGTATCCGAGAAGTTGCAGCATCTCCTTGTACTCTAGAGCTCGAAAAGCGGCTACTTTAAGCTCCAGCAAAGCTAGTTGTGACTGGTTGAGATCGATTGCCACCACTCTGGCTGGATCGTAGGCCAGCATGGCAAGCGAATTGTCTCCGGAGGCGGCAATTGAGAGGCATTTGTCGCCCGGTTCGATGTTCAGACCTTTCAAGACAATGTCAGCGTCCTCCCAGCACTGGGCATAGCGAATAAATGAAAACTCTGCCCGCTTCTCGATTTCGCTTTTCACTGTTTTTTCCAAACCTCGCATCATATGATCCTTAAGAAAGGTTTTTTATCAATTTGTTTCTTGTTTTCCGCTGCGGAAGCAGAATCTAATGCGCTAGTCCGCGACGTATCCGGTTAACAAACCTATTCTGGATCACTTATAGAGCTGCTGATCGTGGCGATATGCAGTTCTCTGATTGTTGGTTTCTATCGATCAAACTCTCCTGCTCTGGGAGGATTGAAGATTTGTTTCTTCCGCAGGGCGGAGTTTTTTGACTTGATGTCATGGGATCGCTTATGATGATTTAAACGACCGTACACCGGCAGACCCATTCAAGCGCGGTCGCGCGAAACTTACTAACGAAACCAAAAATTGACAGCTCGCAGGATAACTGCGGATACTTCAGTGCACTACACGCAGTGCTGCGTGTTAGGTCGCGTATTGATCGATGCCGCTGATGCGCGCTGTCAATGCAGAATCGATCTCTGGAGGATCTGTTCAATGATTTGTAATCTCTGCATTATAATCAGCATTACCACTCTGTGCCTTGCGGTTAAATTCTCGCAAGAAAACCGAGTTCCGCCTATGCTTTGTTCGGCAATTGTATGCATTATCGCTTTTCTGGTTGTATATCCGGTGGCAGATGATGAACGAAAGCTCAACGGTGAGATGTCACCAGTAACAGTGCATAGCTTCAAGCGTTACTACTCGCCAATCTTTGCGGACAATCCGAAGCAACAGGCGCCTACCGTCAAAAAACGGCGGATACGAACTTCTTAGGTTAAGCAGCACAACTTTCGTGCGTGGATTCGCTCGCGCGAGACGGATCACTGCAGGGCTCAATAATCTTGACACTGCCGGTTGCCCCGTCAATTTCGATCAGATCACCATTGTGGATGCGATTAAGCACTCCTTTGGCTGAGACCACGGTGGGGATACCGAGTTCTCTGGCTACGATGGCCGTGTGGGACAGAAGGCTTCCGTATTCAACCACGATTCCCTTTGCCTGGGCAATCAGTGTGATCCAACCTGGATCGGTGCGTTCTGCGATGAGAATCTCGTTGTCCAAACCTGCACATTCCGCCGGATCGATAACCAGCCGTGCCTTTGCTCGCACTATGCCGCTTGCGCAACCGATTCCAGTCAGATGGTCTCCATCGACCGTCTGTCTGCTCTTGATTGATAGATCAAGGGGGACAGTGGTATCGAGATTGACACCGCCGGTCGTGTAGAATCGGTCCGGTGGTGCGGCAAGCGCTTGATTGGTCTCGAACTCAGCCTTGCGCGCGGTAACGAGGGCTTTCAGATTCCTTGTCGTGCTTGTGCCTTCAATGAAGCGCAGAACCTCTTCCGTCTCCAGGTAGAATATATCTCGTTTTGATTCGAGGATGCCGTTGTCCGCGAAGTTGCTTCCTATTGCCAGGAAGATCTTGCGCACCGCGCCGAACACCCTCGTGCGCTCGAACCGCAAATTCTCGCGACCTTTGATTCTCTCACGAGCTTGCCGCAGAACCAGGTTGAACATCATTAGTTTGAAGGGATTCTTGCCTAATGCGTTGGTGACTTCCAGCTCTACGAGAGCGCGTCGAGCAAGACCAGTGGAGGGGGGCTCGAGTTCGTTCGAGACCGTCGCCGCTAGTTTTGCGATGCTTCTGAACAATAGCGGAAGATTGTCGCCAAGTGTAGGGCTTTCCAACTTCAATTCGCCAATACATCGGTCACCGAATCTGGTGAGGTAGTTGTTGACGGCCTTCTTGAACTGAGGAAAGTCGGCGAGTTGCAGTTCTATATCAGTGATCTCATGGCTTTTCAAAACAGCCAACAGCCGTTCATCTTGCGATGCCATTACTGCCAGCTCCTTTTGCAGTCGTGCCGGTTCCGTGCTGATAATGCCCGTCTCGAAGGACAAAAGCTGGTTGTGAATTCCCTCGTCATGCAGCCACTTGCTGGAAAGCTTCTTGAGCAGTCCGAAGAAAATCATGGCGAAGAAGTCGTTGACGATCGGTGCGTCCCATTTCTGAAGGAGGCTCTTTTCTAAAAGTCTGTATTGATCGCAGAGCTCTCCTGGTGAAAGCGCTGTCAGGTCTTGCGAAAGCCCGGTGAGGGAGGTGTCGACACGCTTGTAAAATGCTGCTGTCGAGCCAGGTAGCAAAATCCAGGAGTAAATAATTTTTGTTAGCGCGACAGAGAAGGCGACGATATCTTTGGCCTTCTCGCTGAGAGAACGTGGTTTGACCTGGAACTCCTTCTTGAGTATGTCAGGCAATGACTCGCCGGTTCCCATCATCTGCTCCATGAATCCTTGATTCACTTTGAATAGGGGAAACATGGAAAGCAGTCGGTACCAGTTGAGAAGGTTGTAATAGATTCTTCCTCTTATGAAACCAAGCATCTGGGGAAAGATGCTGGCGGATTTTTCAATGGTGGCACGATCGACACCCATCAGTTTGCAGAACTCGAGATATACGTGCTCGTAGGCTTTGCGGGCGAATGAAAAGGTTAGCGGAGTGGTGATTCCAGGATAGCTTTCGCCAATGTTGCTGTTGTCCCAGAGGTCTAAGCGCATGCCGTTAGTGTCTCGTTGATGAGCCGGATCTTCGCTTCTGGTGTCAGATGGTACTGAGCTGTCGAACGATGTTTGTCGGATTTTGTGTTCATGACTATGGCAATCGATTGTATCGAGACAATTCTGGTCCGGACTGCAATCGGTGGTGTCTTCACTGCAAATCAGCGCAATCAAGTCGTCTGCCGACATGGAAGCCTTGTCGGTGTTCATTGATGTGATCGGACGAGATTGAAGCACGTAGAGCTTGCCGCCTGCGATTGCCCACTCAATGTCTTGACTGCTTCCGAACCGCTTCTTCACCAGCTCCAGAACTGTGCAGATGAGAAGAATCTGTTCGTCGCTGAGTCTGCCCAGCTCCTCATTGTCTCGTTGAATTCTCATCGATGAGTTGACGCGATAGGTCGCGCAGTCGACTTCACCGGACACAAGCTTGTCGGCCAATCCATTGACCGCCGTGATCACGGCGACACCTTCGTCGCCGGTAACCGGATCGGCACCGAATGCGACACCAGCAACGCTGGCATCGACCAGTCGTTGAACAATCACCGCCGGAGCTGCTCCGGAGGTTCCCAAACCAATCAGTCGCCGATAAGCCGATACCCCGGGAGCATATGCGGACATCCAGACTCGATGAATTGCATTTTCTAATTCGGATTCCTGGACTCCGACCACCGACTCGAATTGTCCGGCGAAGGAATGCTTTTTCTGATCCTCATCAGGTGATGAAGAACGAACTGCAAACTTGCAAGCACCAGAGCAGAGTTTGCTCACTCTTATCCTTACTTGAATCATCAAGGTCGAGGAAGGTCTGTGATTAGCTAGTATCTCGCCCTTTTGTTTCGGATCCAGATCGTTCCAAACCAGCCTTGCAGAGTTGGGCAGACTTTCGAAAATCGCATCAGAGCGAATGGCGAACCATTCAGGTACGTTGAGACCAAGCTCGCCCAATATCTGCAGGTTGAATGCCTTGCCGCCGAGATTGTGGAAAGTGTCATCCTTCTTGCAAATCAGGTTGACGTTGGTCGTGAGGGTTTTCATCGTGATTCCTGCCCGAGTAGAGGGTTTTAGAGAGAGAAGGAGAGAGAAGAGAGAGTGCCCTTAGTGGACTATGATTCTAAGTGCCAGTGGCACGAAGCCGATTGAGGCGTAAGAGGTCAGTGTCCATAGCCCGGAAAGTGTATCTATTCGTTTCGCGCTAGTCGGTGTGAGCTTCTGAAGGAAGCTGTTTCCAGCTACGACACAGAGAAGAAACATCGCGATAAGCATGGTCATTGAGACGACCAGTGAGTTGATGCAGGCAGCCGTGATGCTGGCGAAGCAGGCCGAGAGTGCAAGAGCGCCGATCCATACTTTGATGGCGGTTGGTGTGCCCCAGAGACTGGTGTAAGTGTCGTTGGCTGCAGTTTCTTCTTTTGGGCTGCGAATTTTTCGACCGACTTCGATTACGATGCCCAGGAAAAAGCTTGTGGCGAGAAAATAGATGAGCGCAAACGGTGGCAGTTTTTCAGTTACCATCCAGTGGCAAGAAGTGATAAAAAAGTCTGTGAAGAACAGGATGCTCATATGTGAAACCATATAAAGCACGGGGCGCTTACGAAGCCACTCACCGACGAAGAACTCTTTAGTCATGAGAAAGAGATAGAACCATGTTGCAAGCAATGGAATCAGAAGCATCGGATTGAGTGCCGCCGCCACCAAAAGCTGGATGACCGCCGAATCGATTGCCACCCTTCGCAGCTCTCCAAGCGTAACTAAACCACGGGGGACAGGTCTCTCCGGGTGATATAGTCCGTCATGCTCGGCGTCCTTGTGCTCATCAGCCACTCTTAGCTGAAAGAAGGTGAGGTAGGTGATCGCGAATGCCGAGGCGAACATCTGAAGGTTGAGAGGATGGCTCTGCCCGGTCAATAAGTAAGATAGAGACAGACCAGACGTAGTGAAAGCGGCGACCAGCACTGCATACTTCAGTATTGGAAATCGCTCTTCTTGGTATTGGACCCATCTAGGGGTGGATAATTTGATGTCTTTCATTTCTGTAGGTGCGTGAGCTTGAGCCGGACGGAAGTAAGCAACTTACCCTTCGTCCGTGTTGAATTTTCCCGATGCTACTAGTGTAGGTTTTTAAAGCCCTTTTGTTCCTTGCCGCAGGATCTGTGATACATGCCATGCATCATGAGCAGGATATCCGCAAAATGGGCGGTCTGAAAAAACATTTGCCGATCACGCATATTACCTTTTTACTGGGCTGCCTG
>CAYTDR010000664.1:0-5078 GCA_964436185.1 uncultured Candidatus Obscuribacterales bacterium
ACAAAAGAGTTGAGGCCAGGCTCCGATCGCTCGAGGCGGCGCTTGCCCCCGAGCGCAAGCTCATGTCGACGTACACGGGCGATGTGGCGGACCTGTGGAAAAAACTGCCTGAAACAAGGCAATCGCTCGAAGTACTCACGCGCTACCTGGAGAAGCGAGAGCTTCCCAAGACACTTGCAACACTGGCGTATTACAGATTGCCGATTCCGGGTGATTTTCCAGTCGCGGCAATCAAAGATGCCCGAGGCGAGTTTATCCCCGCCTCTGCTTTTCTGCAGTCAGATATCACAAAGAGGCTGCCCGATGGTATCAAGTTGAACCTCGATTTCACTGAGTATCCCTCGCCTGACACCCTGAAGAAACTGAACGAAGTCCTGGTCAGCTGCACAAATATTGCTAAACAAGAACACCAGCTTAACGTCAAACGCGACCTGGAAGTTCTGCTTCCTCATGTGATTTCCGTCAAGGATTATCCCAAAGAATGGCTCACAGAGCCCGGTATATCGATGGAGGCGCGCCGAGACGCGTTGCTCTATATGATTCAGGTCTGCGACACAGTCATGGAGTACGGCGGCGCAATGCTCCATGCCGGGAAGTATCGCAATCCAAACATGCCTCTCCCGCCAGGTGTCACAGAGCAAGTGATCGACGGTAAGAAAACGCTGGTCTTCGACTGGCCAAAGAGCATTTCGCTCAATGACCCCCGCACAGTACACCGACTGGAAGAGTACAGACAGTGGATCAACACGCACGGCAAAGCATTCGACGAAAGCATGAAAGAACTGGCCGAGGCAGTGCAAGACGTCACCAAGCAACTTTATTACGGAGACATTCCGATGAAAGGGTTCGCACTTCTAGATGAGCAGGGTCGACTGAAAGAGGTTCGAGAAGAGGAAGTCCCTGGCTGCCATGCGATGAACTTATTGAGCGGAAACTATCACATCGACGAGGTCGCAGGACAATACAAAGTAACGACTTCCTGGCAAGCCAAGCGCTCAGGATACATCGATTACTTGGATATTACTGCCGATGCCGTAGGCGGTGCAATTACAAGAGAGAGGTGGTTGAACAAAGGAGACATGGTTCCCATTATTAGCTCAGGGAAGCTTCGCATAGTGCCTGTCGAAGAGGCGCAGAGCATGAAAAAATACCAAAAATTCTTCTACTGGGCCGAGAAAGTGTCAACGGCTCTAGTTGACGCTTCGCTGGTTATAGGTGCCATCGGAACTGGTGGCGTGGCCTTGTTCGCCGGCAAGTCCGGTATGAAGGCGTTAGGCGGCGCTATCTTTCGTGGCGGACTGGGAGCCAGCGGCTTTGCGCTCAACAATGCACATGTGATGACGCAAGACTGGGGTCATTCCGCACATAATATCCGCGGAGCATTGATTTTCGCTGATGTCAGCCGCAATCTGTACAAAGACATTCGCGGAGTAGCCTCGACAGCCTCTGCCTATGAAGCAATTGCGATGGGCAACATGCTTGCCGCGGATGCCTCACTCTTTGCAAGAGCTGTACGCAGACCCATCCTTGCACTTCACGACATTGAAAAAAGCGCTAAATATCGCGCCTTGATGACCGGCAATGACGTTGCCTTCATCGCAATTCTGGGCAAAGAATTCGTCAATAAGTTCTCAAAAACAAGGGACGAAACTGTACCTTCTGCAGACTCCAACCGCGCTTTTAGAGATCGAAGCGCCCCCGAGACTGGTGTTTCAATTCTCGGCAAAGGTCATAGAACAGATGAGGTAGCGAGAAACCAGATCAATTTGATCGAGCGCATTGCAGCACAAGTCACCGGCATTTCAGCAGGCGCCGAGGCAGGCAAGGACGGAGAGCGACAGAGCATTCTCTATCCGTTCCTCCAGGAAGTGGCTCGACAGATGGACGAGCGTCAGGCCAGATTTGATTTAGCGGACAGAAACTTGAGCATACTTCTCGATACACAAAGAACTCCCTCGGAAAAAGAGACGATCGCTGGAATTCAAAAGCGATTGAACCAATTTAAAAACACTGCGCTGCCCGAGCATCTGAGTTCGACTGAAAAGGACCAGTATCTGCAGGAGCAGAAGGTGAGACTGACAGAGTTCACCACCGAGATGCGTCGGCTAGCCACACGAGATAGCTTTGAAAACTCATTGGCCGTGCGTTTTGCAGCGCTGTCGGCATTGCACACATTCTCGCCGGAGGAATTCCGGCGCCCTGCCCCTCCTCGTCTCTCGACTCCGGAGGCGAGAGGAGTGGATTCATTTATCGAATCCATCCTCTCTCCAACCAGGAGTGCCGCAATAGACGCCGACCTCGACCGAATTCAATTGCATCTCTTGATGGATCGATGCTCGGTGGTGGGCGATCCCTCTCTGCGGCTGGTAGCTGCGGAGATGCTCTTGAACACCGGCGTGGAGAACAGAGGACCATTTTACCTGGCTGCCACTCTCCGTAATATCGTCACTGATACCAAGTCGTCTGAAAAGACCAAGATTTTTGCCATTGAGAACCTCACCCGACTGATCCATTCACTCTCCGAGTTCGAGCACTTCGTTTTTCCTGAACTGGATAGCTCCAAGCGTGTAGACTACATCGCCGCATCATTCGGTTTGTCACCGCTCGACTTGCGCGAGCTTTTGGTTAAAACCGCCGGCGACACCAGTCAGACTGACAGCACGCGGCTGACCGCGGCACGTTGTCTCACCATCCTCGGTACTGAAGACAGAGACATCTTCAATGCTCGACTCGAGAAGCTTGTTGATGCCTATTTGAACGAGCCGAAAAAATATTCCGAGACAGTCAAAGGAGAGCTTCTGGTTGCCTCAAAAGAGGCAGGGAAATTGCTCGATCGACTGGAAGCAACTCTTGCCGTCCAATGCCTGAAGAGCGCCGGCGCCTATCCTGACTTGAAGTCGTATAACAAAGCGGTGATGAACATCGTTCGCGCCGGAATGAACAGAATAAATACTCCCCCGGCGGATTCGGCGGAGGATAAGAGCGCAGTAGCGGACGCCATCATGCTCTTGCAATTCGCAGATGGAAACGACTTGAACGATGATGACAAGCATTTCTTGATTGAGCTTTTGAAAGCGCCACCAAATCTGGCTCTCGACGCAATCAAGGTCCAGATTTTGAAGAAGGCACAGTTCCTGGCTGACGATAAGCACAAAACCAATCTTGAATCAGCCATATTACCGCTTCTAAATCCGTCCCTATATCCGCAAGCCGCTCCTGGAGCCAAACCGGCGGTTGCGAGAGCCGATGATTCCAGACTCAGGCTGCAGGCCGTCGAGGCAGTCAGAGCGGCCAAGATCGTCAGCGAGTCTTCAATTTTCACTCTGAAGAGCCTCGCTGCACCCAGACCAGACAGTGGAACCTCTCCTCTTGAGCCCAATGCGCAAGTTCGTTTAAACGCTCTTCTGGCTCTTAGAAACCTGGACGGTCAAGCCTTCCAAGATGCCGCGGAGCTCTCTTGCAAGCGTGAGACTGCGCTCGCCGTTCGCGCTGTGGCCGAACAGGCGAAGCTCAATCGTGCAATGCCAGTTAGAAATGAAGAGTACCGAAGACGAGTCACCAGGGGCGCCACCTATCTCGACAACACGGAGAAGTATGGGTGGAAGCAAGGCAAAGTCCATTTAGAGGCACTGACTGCCGAGTTCGACAAAATTCCCAAGACCATTACGGTGAAGGAAACCAGATACACAGAAATTGAGCCTGTTGATTATGGCTATCCGATGACGATCACACCACCACCGCAGGCTTACACCGTTAAGACTGAAGTCGATGTAGTAAAGACCAATCCGGGTAGGATGAAGTACCTCGATGATGGACTCTTCAAAACGGTCCGCGGTAAGCCGTCTCCGGAAAAGGATCAAGCTGAGCAAGTGCTTTTCTATCTGGTGTCCGAAGTAGCAGAGGGCAGAACTCCCGCCTTTGTCGCAGATCCCAGAGAACGCGAAATCATAATGCAGAAGGCGCATCAGGCAATGTTCGATCTGCTGGAGAAAGATCCCACCCAGGCAGTGCTGCACCGAGCCTGGATGCTAGTATTCGACACAGACACTGAGCAGAACCTGCGCTTGGAGCTGATTAAGCGCCTGGGTAAAACTCAAGCCGGTAAGCCTGAACATGGAGTGCTGCTGGCGGAGACCTTATACAACGATCTGAAAGACACACTCGTAGAGACTCAGCAGTCCGATATTCGCAGGCAAGTTCGGCAGGAGATTCTTTCGCAGATGAAAGTTTCGCGATGCGGAGAGACAGTCGAAGTCCTCGATATCATAGCCAATACAGTGGAAGCCGTCGGAGGTGACGAGCTCAAATCCAAAGCCGTGGAGCTGCTCTATCACCTGCGAGACAGTGTAGCAGCGAGATATGCAGAAGCCACTGCTGCCAGTATCAATGCCGACGGCATCCAGGGTTCAGGCAAACGTACAGAGTCTCTGCTTGCCGATCGGATTCTGCGCGCCATCCAATCAGCAAGAAGCTGTCAGGAAGTAGTAGACATCATGTTCTCCTCCTGCAAAGGACGACCCATTGTAGACCGGGATCCAAGAGCGAATGCCATCCGACTTGCCCTGGATACGAAGGGAGTCGACATTGAGTTTGAGCCGCAGATCTTCGGACTAACGGACAAAATCGCCGGACCGAAACCCACTGTGAAGGAGAACGGAGCCGAAATGATCCGCCTGGCCGCGGCGTTTATCGTGCTTCAAGATGGAAACAATGCCTTCGCCACGGAGGATCGATTCAAAGCACTTTGCGTGTGCGCCAAGCTCGCATGGGAGGGCAGGGAAAGCGGTTACAGACGAGACGCCATGGAACTACTGGAGAAACGGTTGAAGGCCGGTGACAGTATGGCGCATGCAGCGCTAGCCGATATGGTTCTGAGCCTCGATCGTTCTCCCGAGAAGAAGGCAACAAGAGATAGCGCATACATGATGTTGAGCAAGTATCCGAGAGCAGACAAATCTGAAATTGCATTTTCTGACGGCCGCAAAATAGTCTTGCGCGAATCTCGTCTAGTCATCGAGGAGTTTCGAGACGGGCAATTGGTACGAGCAGCAGTGGCTCCAGGAAAAAACTACGCGGAC
>CAYTDR010000665.1:0-5078 GCA_964436185.1 uncultured Candidatus Obscuribacterales bacterium
TCAAGGATGTTTACGTGAGGGGATGGGATACGCCACCGTTTTTGGTGCCCATGATGCACCAGCATATTGCAAAGTGGATAGACTTTCCTGGATGGACTCTGTACCTCGCGTATGAGGGCGATAGTCCAATTGCCTGCGCAATTCTTTACTGTTTTGAAGACATGGCATATTTGGCGGATGCCACCACCCCCTTGACTCATCGCGGAAAAGGCGGACACTCTGCTTTGCTACACGCGCGCGTTCTTAGCGCTCAGAAAACGCATATGAAATATATTCTCAGCAGAGCGAATTTCGGGTCAGCCAGCCAGCGAAACATGGAGAGACTGGGTCTCAATGTTTCCTACACCCGATCTGCCTGGACCAAAATTTAATACGATTATTTCTAGCGTAGCGGCAGACATGCTGGAAGTCCGTAGATGACGACGACGGCCTCGAATTAGTGCAGGCACGGCGATTGGCCGACTGCCGGGAAGCTGAAAAATCGTTGGTTTTTCCGATATGCCTCGCCGAGATTCATTGAGAGTGGATCAGCGTGTGCAGCATGCCTTTCAGCGGAACTTTGGGTAATCAAATCCAAAAGACTCAAATTATTGCGGTCTATGCTCACTGGATCCTCTCGACTCGAATTTGAGCACTCATCATATGTTGCTCACCGGTATCGAGTGTGATGGCATCGCCAATTGCATTGGCAGTTTCGACGCAAACCATCTGCAACCAACCATCCGGGTTCATATCAGCCATCTTGGCAGTCAAATCGCTCCAGGGATTCCAAACTACAGTTGTCCTGGAGTTTTGTTTATCGATAATAATATGCCGCTGAAGAACAGGGTCGACTACCCGAACTACAGCCTCCGTACCGACATAAGGACGATCGGTCTCTCCCACCAAAGATAGTGCGGGTTCTGTTTGATGTTTTTGCTTAAGCTCGTCGGTTTTGTCGAAGTAATCGGTATCGACTAAACCGTGAACGCTGATTTGCCGAACATCGCCGACCATGAAATAGGAGTGAAGCGCTTCTTCAAAATACATCGTCTCTGCCGAACTGTTTTCTACAGTTAGATTCAGACCCAGAGTTTCACCAAGATGGAGCTCGTATGTAAGCTGGAATTCGTCAAAGCCGAGCGAGCGAGTAGTATCATCAGGACCCAATGTCAGGGTCAAGATAACGTCGTTATCGATCACCTTTGCGTCTGCAAGTTTCCACACGGACGTTCTGGCAAAGCCATGCGCAGATCCATCGGTCCTGTTGGAATATTTGTTTTCCGTGCGCGCGCCGAACCACGGAAAGATAATTGGTACTCCGCCGCGAATAGCTTTGCCAGGCACAAAGAGCGATCGTTCGCTCAGGAAGAGCACTGGCTCGTGACCTGATGGACACCACTGCGCCAAGTGCGCTCCCTGAAGATAGAGGACGGATTTACATGCGGGAGTCGTGATTGTGGCATAGACCAATCCATGTTCGTTAGCCGCGAACTTAATGACGTCTGGAATTGCATGCTTATCGATACATTCTTGCAGCAAGGTTGCCATTTCAAAGTGCTCCTATCAAAGTCATATATAATTGGGCGTTTTTGCGATAAGTTGAGGGCTCATTCGGTTGATACCGCATGTAGTGTGAACCAAAATGTCGAGCCGCCGGCAGGATTGCTTCTCATACCGACATTCCCACCATGCAATTCTACTAGTGCCTTGCAAATAGCTAACCCCAGTCCTTTTCCATCATGACTTTCGTTCAGTCTTGTGAATCTCTCGAATATGATTAGTTGATTCTCAAACTCGATGCCGCATCCGTCGTCGATCACTCTGAACTCATGGAATTCTGCTCCTGGCTCAGCCGCGAGTATAACTTGCTTGCCTGCAGGGGAAAACTTGATTGCGTTTCCCAAAAGATTGCAAAGCACTTGATTGATACGATCCGGATCTGCCGACACGGTAAGCTCCGGGCAATCTATTGTAAGTTCGATCTTCTTCTGTGAAGCGGCAAGACGCATAGCATCGCACGCTTCTTGGAGCAGCGACTGAGCTGATACATTTTTACTTCGCAGAACGATATCTCCAGAGATAAGGCGTTCCGCATCTAAAAGATCGTTCGTTAATCTCACCAGTCTATTCACATCGGCGGCCGCACTCTTCGACACTTGCACTACTTCATCCGGGAGCTGGCCCAGCACGCCTTCGTTGATCAAGGTGAGAGCAGCGTCAACCGACGTAAGTGGTGAACGCAGATCATGACTGACCATTGCGACGAGCTGGCGTCTCATTTCTTCAGAGTTCTGCAGCTCACTAACAGCCTTGTGAAAGGCTCTGTCGAGCTCTGCTATTTCGTCAGTTCCAGTGATTGGCTCTTGCGAAACTTTACGCGTTGAAATGAGCAACGTATTTTGAATCAACTTCTCGATTCTTGATGAGATATTTCGGAAGAAATAGATTGAGGTTCCAAGCGCCAGAAGCACGTTGAGAACGATGCCGACAATGATCGTGTCCACCAACAACCTTCGCGCTTTCTTTTCTTGTTCTATGAATGAATCACACAGAGTTCGTTCTGCATCGATCAGCTCTTCGGATCTTTTGCTCAGCTCATTCATAAGATGGCGTTCGGAACGAAGACCTCTGGTGTTGGTGGCAAAGACTTTCAGGCCTTCGGTGTTATTGTCGATTTTGTAAATGAGCCTGTTCAGCGCAGTTCCAGCATCTGCAAATGCAGCTTTGCATGCGTTCAATCGTTTGCGCTGTGCCTGATTGTCCTTTACTCTTTCCTGAATTAGCTTGATATCGGACTCCAGCTCCTTAACTGCCTTCAATACCTTTTCCCGATAAGCTTTGTCTCTGGTGAAGTTGTAGATAGCCACACTTGTTGCGCAATCGACTGATCTTCTCACCATGTTGCCGGCGCTGTAGATTACTTGCTTCGAATCGTCCTCTCTTTTGATGGCTGCGTCCGCTCGATACAGTAAACTGATCAAAACAGTAAGAAATAGGATCTGAAAACAGATCGGCAAGCAGACTAAGGCTATACCTTTTTGACTTAGTTTCAGATCAATTACCTGATAATAGCAGTCAAGCCTTTAGTTCCCCGAAACGCTCTTCCTTACACAGACGCTTGACTTTACGCCTGGTTGCTAATTGAATTGTATGTGTTGAACCGAACTGGCACCCTGTCGAAATCATGCCGAAGATTCTAATTGTAGATGATGATCTATCCCTTTCCCAGCACATAAAGCGCTGGCTCGAGTTCGAGCACTACATCGTCGAACACGCGGCGACGGGAACCGATGGACTCAGCATGATGATGTCTTTCACATTCGATGTAGTCGTGCTCGATGTGAATTTGCCGCAAATGAGCGGCTTCGAGGTTTGTCAGAACTATCGAGATTCGGGCGGGCAGACTGCAGTTCTCATGCTGACGAGCAAGGCGGATATATCGGACAAAGAACTCGGATATGGTGCCGGCGTAGACGATTATCTTGCTAAGCCATTCAATCTGAAGGAGCTTTCTTTGAGGATAAGAAGCTTGCTCAAACGGTCCAGGAAAGTTCAGAGTAATGTTCTCGAAGTTCGACATGTGAAACTGGATCCGATTGCCAGGCGAGTGGAAGTCAACGGTAGTTTAGTGGAACTGCAAAATTTGGAGTTTCAGATTCTCGAGCTCTTGTTGCGTAGCAAAGGCAACGTGTTGGCGACTGATGTGATAATTGAGCGCACCTCCAACTCCGAAGCAGAACGTACGCCGGATTCTCTTCGAACTGCGGTCAAAAAGCTGCGCAAGAAAATCGATCTGCCTGATTCTGACTCAGTTATCTCCAACGTGCATGGAATTGGCTACGCAATTTTTGATTAGTTCACAAGTAGTTCACTACTCCGATTTATTCTGCATTCATCGGGCTTGAGGAGCACATTGAGCAGCGAAACCGATTGCTCTGGTGCCGTTACTACTACAAATGAGATCGATTCCACCGCATGCTCTCGGCATATTGGTGTGCGCATCTCGGGAGGCGATATGTACGAACAAGATTTCTCACAAGAAGTTGGTGCAGCGAGAACAGAAGTTGGTTCTAATTTTAGTAATTTGCTCAAAGAAATGTATTCGGAATCTGGTCTCACGATGCCAAAATCGGATAGTTCTTCCTCTACGAGTTTTGATTTTAGCGATCTGGAGCTTGTGGATAGCGTTTCTAACGAAGACGACGTGGAACCGGAAGTCACTGGCGAGAAGAATTCAGTTGAGACTGAACCCCTGGAGCGAAGCGAGGTCCCCGAAGATGAGGATACCGATCCAGTGGGTTCGGGAGAGCCTAACTCGATCGAGACTGAGCGACTGGAACGAAGCGAAGTACCCGCGGATGAGGATTCGGAACCAGTGAGTTCGGGAGAGCCTAACTCGATTGAGACTGAGCGACTCGAGCGAAGCGAAGTACCCGCGGATGAGGACACGGAACCAGATGTTTCCGGAGAGGCGAATTCCGTAGGTCCTGCGCACGGTACCGTTAATGGTGCCGAGCCTGAAGGAAAGAAACCGAACGTTCTTGATGGACTTGCTGATTCAGTCTCACTACCAGAACTCAAGAGGCTTCTGCAGAGCCACATTCAAGAGCGGCTTGCTGACATTTTGAATACGGAAGGAAAGCGCGGAGCCGGTGCAGGAGTTTTGGATCCATCCGAGCTCAAGAAACATGGTGGAGACATCCGCGGAAAATTAGAGCCGGAGCTCCGCAGGCAGCTTGAATCTTTGATTCCTGAATCTCGACAACCGGAAACTGGCAGACCCCACACCTCTCCGCAGGTAGAAAGCGCTCCTCCCCATACGCAGCGATAGTTCTCCACGGTTCACGAAATTTTTCCATGGGTAGTTCGAAACGAGAGTCCGCGTTAGTTCGCGGACTCTCGTTTTTGGAATGTTTTGTTGGCTGACCGTTGTCAATGGCAAACTTCGCCAAATCGACTCAAAGCTGAGGTGGAGCGGGGAAGTCGCACTTAGCAGGTCGCGTGACGTTCTCGGAGAACGACTAACAGTAGAGATGGCGGAAATCGAGGGAGTCGCACTAAGCAGGCCTCGTAACGTTCTCTGAGAATGACCAACA
>CAYTDR010000666.1:0-5064 GCA_964436185.1 uncultured Candidatus Obscuribacterales bacterium
CTTCGCACCAAACCGGCTGGACCGGACTGGTCGCCAAACTCCTCTACCTGGAGGCCATTTTCGATCAGGAAAGCTGGCTCCTACCGTCTCCCTTGCGGCGAATGGCGAGCATGATGCATCAATAAATAATATTTGAGTTCTGCGTAATCGAGCGAGTTTGTCCTTGCTCTATGAGACGATTGCAATGACGTGCCAAACGATCGGAGTCTTTGCCTCAGATATTGGATGCAGCTATCTCCAGCTCTTATGATCGATGGGTGCGAGAACTCTTTTGTCCGTGTCAATTTGTTTTCCTGTCCGAATACAGATATCCGAACCATATCAGTGCGTCAGAGTCTCTGATTCTGCGACGTTTGATGACGCCTCGAGTAGACCTGGGTCCTTGCTCTTATGCTTTCTACGCGAAGCCGCCAGATTTAGACATTCGACGAAAGCGGAGAACGCCATCGCCCCATATATATAACCCTTCGAGACGTGATGGCCCAATCCATCGCCGACGAGAACAACACCAATCAGCAGCAGGAAGCTGAGGGCGAGCATCTTTACAGTTGGATGCTTGTAGATAAAACTGCTGACGGGGCCGGAAAAGAGCATCATGATGAAAACAGATATCATCACAGCGACGATCATTATCCAGAGCTGATCGACCATTCCAACGGCAGTGATTACGGAGTCCAGTGAGAAAACCATATCGAGGATCATGATCTGAACCATACATCCCCAAAAGGAAACTTGTTTCTTTCCGACTGATTCGTCCTCATCGCCGGTTTCGATCTTATTGTGTATCTCCTTCGTAGCTTTTGCGATCAAAAAACCACCACCAACTAAAAGGAGCAGGTCTCGACCGGAGACGGGATGATGGGCGAGTTGGAAGAGTGGCTGCTTGAGACTCATTACCCAGGCAAGTGAGCATAGCAATCCGATGCGCGACACCATGGCCAGTGCAAGTCCGAAGATCCGTGCTTTTTGTCGCTGTTCGTTGGGAAGATGCGAGGACAGAATCGAAATAAAGATGATGTTGTCTATCCCGAGAACGATCTCCATTGTCGTCAGGGATAACAATGCTGCTGCGACTTCGGAATTTACTAAGAGCTCCATATTCACCCCGATTACGAAACAATCAATTCAGCCAGCATCGCTAGTTTCCTGATAGGGGATGGCCATTGGGAATCAGGTTCCTCATGGCCAACCCGTCGCGAATTACGCTCTCTAGTTTACAATAGCATTGATCCAAATTCTTTCAGCGCATCATTCGGCTGAAGGCTCACAACTACCCAAACACAAATTATAGGAAGGGTTGAGCAGGAGCTTGTTTGCTGTCGTGATATCCTTTGGATTCAGCAGCTCTTTTTGACGAACTCGGTACGGCAAAGCAGATGATTTAAAGTGAGGCTATTGCCTCACCTTAACTAATCGAAACCATTCTTGTCGGGCCTGTCCTATTTCACTCCTGAAAAGAGAAAATTCTTGGCGCGCTCTGGCTCATGTCTTTCCATAAGGTTCATTCGCGTCTCTTTTATACTCATTTTGATTTTATGGGCGACCAGGTCGATGGCACGTTCCGGGCTCTCTTCAAACTCTGTCCAATAATCGATCAGCCTGATCGGTTCTCCCGCATCGATGACTGCGGTTCTCATGCCCTTTGGCGAGACTTTGCCATTGATGATCAACTCCAGTCGCTCGACAAGCCTGAATGCGAGTAGTGGATCGAATTCATCTTGTCTTAAACTGTTTTCGAGAATGGCGAGATCTTGCATTGGTCCCAAGAGTTCCTCACTCTTGTCGGCATTGTTCCCAAGCAGTTTTTGCGCGAAAACATTATCCGCCCACGGTTGTGATTTCAATCTGCGCACGAGTGCTCTCACGCTATAAAGCATCTGCGATTCTGACATTGAAGTGGCGTCCGCGGATTTGAAGCCATGCAGGTGACCGATAGTGGTGACGACGTGTCGGATGATATGTCTCAGTCTGGCATTCAGGTGCGAGGTCGGTGCCAGAGTTCCGAAAGTACATTCCAATTGGTCGACGACTGTGCTGACCAAACGGAGAATCCTTACTTGGATTGAACTCATCTGGTAATGCAATCCAAGCTTCTCGTCCATATTTCGAATACGTTCATCCAGCGCGTAAACCGCATCATTGCTCATTGAGTAGTAGATGGCAATCGGAAGCACCGTTACGGATTTAGGAATATAGTCTGTTTCCATCAGAATTCGTTGCGCTTCGAACATGTTCTGAATGCCATCGGCTTTCAACGGCGCAATGCCATCTGTTCCCGTGACGTCGCCCTCGGGAAACTCGATCAACGGTCTTTCAGCCTCAACGATTAATGCGATCGTTTCGGTTTTGGAATCCAGATCTTCCGGTTCTCCCCTGATTACCGAATAAACCCCGCAACGCTGCATGATCCATCCAATTATTCCGCCGTTTTTATCGAAAACTTCACGAGCCGCGAGAAAGTGGAAGTCTTGTCCGCTGTGCTTGGAGAGTGCGGCTACGGCCAATGAATCGCATCTATCGGAATGGTTGGCCACGATTACAGCATTCAGATTTGCGTATCGCTTAATCAAGGACACGCTGCGAGCCGAGGCGATTACTTTTAACTGTTGCTGGTGCAAGACCAAGGGCAGAAACAGTTTCGCCAAGCCGATAAGAAACGGATTGGGTCTTGGTTCTATAAAATCGGATTTCACTTGCATAATGACAAAAACCTCGAGCAAACCATGTTGTATGCATCGCATTAGTCGGGAGAGAGCCCGTCTCTAACTCCCTGGCACCGCCAAGATCGGAACTCTAGCGGTCTCGTCGGACCGTTCGATTCCTCTCTCTGGGGGAGCGCCGGTCGTTCCTCCGGCATGATTACAATACTCTTAGCGCGTTTGTGCGCTAACGTTGCGATCGGAGTTCGCGCGGGAGTTGGCTGTCCATAGACTTCCTGGAGAATCGCATGCAGCCGGACTGAGAGAACAGTCAGTCGCAGTTATCGAAGTGAGTCGGCATTATCGCGCTGTGCATAGCTGTTGGCGGAGATCCGATGGAAACGATAAATGACTCGGGGAACTCCATTGCACTGAAGAAGTGTCGCTCTATCTGGTCGCTTATAGAGGAGCGTGGTGGCAAGCGGAAACAAGCAATCGTCACCATTTAGCAAACTGGCGACCAGCGGCCACGCCAACCTATGACCAAGATCGCGAGAAACCAACTCCGTTACATCGACGAATCGAGTTCGGTCACCGAGCTCCATCGCGACGGTGCCATTCCGGCTCAGCCAAATTGCGGCTTCTTTCGGGTTGTTCAAGCCGCCTGGAAGCACAAAGTCCGCCGCTTGATCGAGTAGGCGTTCCCAGGCTTCCATTCCAAGGTAGGAGGATGGTGATCTGGAAATCTGCGGTGGATCGAACGGCCGTCCCAATCGCGGAGAACCATGCAGAAGTTGAGACACAATTAGTGGACCATCCCGATCGGAGACGAAGACGTACGTGCGATCCTTTACGAGCTGTTGCAGATTGTCTATTTGTTTGATCGATTGAAAGAAATCGCAGTCCGGAGCCGACAGGACAAGTTTATCGAACGGTCTGCTCTCCACCAGGTCCTTTTGGTTCAAGAGTGAAAACGCAAGCCGAGTCCCCAGGCTGTGTGCCACTAAATATAGTGGGCTGCTCGATCTCTTCACGCCGTTGACTTTGTCGACGAATTGCGCAAAAGCACTGGCGCTCCACTCAACGTTTGTCTCATCGCGCGAATATTGCTGAAGGCTGTCAGCTGAAGGCCAGGAGAACAGAATCTGCATGACTCGTTTGTCAGCGTCATTTCTCCTGTCATGTTCGAACGAAATAATTGCAGCATCTTTCATCGCCGATTCCAGCGACTCGTCGTAACCGTGAATATAAATACAGATGGGACCATCCCATTCGCGAATCGCGGAGAACATATCCGATTCGTCGAGGCACTTGATACCAGAAACGGTTGTTTCCTGCCATTTTGTATCGTTCGCCTTTATTCCGTCTAAATAGATTGGCCACGTAGACGCCTTCTCTATCCTCACAAGCGATGAGGGTCTTTTGACGTTTGCAACTCCGTAATCCAGCGAACCGTTGCCAAAATCTAGATGTCTTTGTCCTCCATAATTCGGCGATCCTGGAGATCCTTCATTGAGCCGAGTCGTTGCAAAGTAAATCGCGCGCCGTCCACGCTCAAATCTATCCAGTCGAAATCCGCTATCTTTTGAAAAAGCTGGCAGGTGTTGCGAAAAGCCGAACAGAAAAGTGAAGCTGACAAGAGAATAGAGAGCGATTAATCGCGCGATTGGTCCTGCAATCTTGCATCGAGTCAACATGATGTTTATATGGTACCCTTTTTCTTCTTCTCTATTCGTCGCAAACTTCCGCGATGTGTGTTTCAGAGGCGATTGGCTGAATCGATCAGTTGTTAAAGGGGGACGTTAATGACGAGAAGGACTTTCCTGAGAAGTGCCGGTATTGTGCTGGCATTGAGCGGAAATTTGCTGTGCAGTTCGACTATTGCCCTAGGAGAGACGACTATGAATCCGTTGCTTGATCCCTGGACAGGGGACTATGGTGGCACCCCTCGCTTCGATCTAATTAAGATCGAAGATTTCAAACCTTCGTTATTAAAGGGAATGGATCTCAAGCGTGGTGACATCAAAGAAATCGTGGTGCAGACCGATAAACCGACGTTCGAGAACACGATCCTCGAGATGGAGGATTCCGGTAGGCAGCTTGATCGAGCCAATAGATTTCTTCACATCTATACGTCCACGCTAAATGATAAGGCGATGCAGGCGATCGAGACCGAGATGATTCCAATCTTGGCAAAGTTCGACGATGAAGTTATTCAGAACGATCCGCTTTTTCAGAGAATCAAAGCAGTTTATGAAGCCAAGGGAACGCTGGGGTTGAGCACCGAGCAGCAGCGTCTGGTGGATGTCTATTATCGACTGTTCTCTCGTCAGGGAGCCGGTCTTGATGAAACGAAGAAAGCTCGTTTGCGCGAGATCAACGAGAAGCTGGCCAATCTATTTACCAAGTTCCGCCACAATCAGCT
>CAYTDR010000667.1:0-1756 GCA_964436185.1 uncultured Candidatus Obscuribacterales bacterium
CACAGCAGCGAGGTTCGCGGGTATGAACAGCAGCACCGCAGCACTGATGCGCGGTGCGCAGATTCTAGATGCATCGGCGGTGGGTTTTGCTAGCGATTTTCTTTTCCACCCCGTCATGAATGCGGCGCCGGAGGCCTTCTGGACTAACAGGTTGAAAAACGGCTCCATCGGCGCACTCAGCCTTGGTGCCAGCCACGTTGGTACTCTCGCAGTCGGTTCGATTGCTTCCAGAGTCCTGGGTGATCGAATCGCGCAGTCCGCTGCTGGCGTTCTTTCCGGTATTCCTGCAGGGTTAGCCTCGGCAGAATTGTCTGCACGAATTATGGAAGACAGGAGTGCTACATATGATGAGGTCAGACAGTCTATCTTCTCAATGTCTGCAATTGGAGGGGTATTTAGCGTTCTCAATTCCCACCAACCGCGCACCAGAGACAATGGCAAACCCAAAAGAGTGTCTCACTCAAACCAGCCACAGAGTGGAAACTCTGTAGAGATAGAACTTGCCCCGACCGGAAGTAAAAACAACGGAGACGTTCTCCAGTTTCAGTCAATGCGAGACAGAATTCAAGCTACCAGGGGCCCGCGCAATTCGCACTCTGGCATTATTGCCGGCGAGAAAGACCCGATCACAAACCTGCAAGATCGACTTCCCGAAACCACACCAGAAGCTCACAAGATTGAAGCCATGCCTTATCCTCTTCAATCCATCAATGCTTCAGGAATTGGTTTTGACTGTTATGCTACCGCAGAAAATCAAATCCGCGCTCTCCATCAGTATAGAGTTCCAGTCGACTACAACTTTATTTTAGGAAATAGTAGAAGAGTCGCCATCTTCGGAGAGACACATCCAGAGCCGGCAGCCAGAGATGAACTCTGCAATAACATGTCTCAATTAAGGAACATGGGATTCAAATATCTCACTTTGGAAGCGCTCCCACACAAGCGGCAGCCGGTGCTTGATGCATTCACGAAAGGCAGAGGGAGTAGGAAGTCTCTCGTAGATGCACTCGACATGGATTGGGGTTGGGATACGAAGTCGTATGTGGGGCTAATCGAGTCCGCATTGGACCACAAATTGAAGGTGGTTGGAGTAGATGTTCGAATTCCTAAGCAGATTGAAGAACATTGGGACAAGACGGGCCAGTACAGCAAAGATAGCAGGGTGAGAGAAAACTACTGGGCAAGGCTGATAGCAAAACAGCTCAATAGCGATCCAGAGGCAAGAGCGTTGCTACTAGCAGGAAAGGCTCACGCTTCGATCGATCCGAGCCAACCAAAATATTTGACTAGCCTCCTCGAACGACGATACGATTTGAAGCCCATGGTGCTCAACTTCGATTCAGTCGGAAGTGGATTCGGTTGCCCAAATGTGTTTGATCACGCTGTGATTTCCGAGAAAGCCTATGGAGAACGTTTTATGATCCCGATAGCAGGACAGCGCGGATTCAAGCCTGCAGATTTTATAGTTCATGTTCCCACCAAAGGCATCCCAAATCTTTCCCTGGATGATCCTTTCCTGCAATCAAGGTCATTCCCGCTTTCGATGCCAGGCCGGATCCCAGGTTTTCTGCCTCCCTTAAATCTTCGGTTCAATCTCAAGGATTTGTAGCTGAAGGGTTTGGTTGGAGCTATAGTAAGCTAGCTAGAGCCATTTTTGGTTCGATAATGTTGCGCTCGCAACGCGCGAAGCCTGCATCAAATTGTCCAATATAGCTGCAAAGCCTGCGCCCATGCGTTGGAAAGTTCTAGTACTGTT
>CAYTDR010000667.1:1856-5062 GCA_964436185.1 uncultured Candidatus Obscuribacterales bacterium
TGTCCAATATAGCTGCAAAGCCTGCGCCCATGCGTTGGAAAGTTCTAGTACTGTTGCCCTCTCATAGGCCCGCAACGCTTCAGTAAAACGCATATCTTGCAGGAGCGCATCGCCCAGGTCAACGAATTGAAGGAGAAGGCACCTGTCTCAACCAGAAGATTGTGGCAGTCCGTTTGGTTTAATGAACCTGCTCGAATGATCAGGTAGTAGTTTCTCATCAAGAGACATGACGACATAAAGGTGCTTGACGATTGGTGATCGCGGACATAAAAATGCACAATCGAACTGTCGTTCGTCAACTGAAGCACGATGCGCATAAGGCTGAGCCACAGGGAAATGTTCATCTCACCACCGTGGAGCATTGGACACCCAAACTAGACACTGTAAAAGTCTTCTGGAATGGTCTCATTGTGACGCCAATCAAACAGATTGCTGAAGTCGGATCCCAACCATTGAAACTGCCCATCTTCGAAGCGACTGATTGCAGATTTGACAAGTTTCCTGTTCTGCCCTGCTTTTCGCAAAGAAGCTGTTCTCATCCATAAATCAGCTGTAGTCGGGTCTAACTGACCCTCTTTGACAAGTGTTATTAGAACCAGGCTAATATGTTTACACAGCCCCGTCGAAATCATGTTACACCGATTCAGGTCATCCGTGAAACATGAATGATTGCCATTCTTGTCCAATGCACAAGCAAACAAAAGGTTGTTCTTCGAATCGAACTTCGCAGAGTGCGTAATGATACCAAAAACGGTGCCATCTTGGATCTGAGCCAGAACTTCGAAGTCCTTCAGTGCGATCATCTCTTGGACAATCTTGAGTCGCCTGGGCGTTATCGTTTTGTACAGACTGTGCATAAAGGCGTCAAAGTCGAGAGCCAGGTCAGATGAGACCTCCAGCTGCGCTTTATATCGTGGATCTAGTCCTTCTCCCATCCATGCAAGTTTATCCAGGTCCTCAAAATCTTCGGGAAAGAGAGTATTCTCATCGAAGAGCGCGCCCTTGAAATTTACGTGCCTGAAAATTGCCGTTTTTAAATTGGTTCCTCTGAGGTCAGCCTTTCGAACATCAACATTCTCGAATGTGGCTTTTGAAAAATCTGACCCATTTAACGGAACACCTCTCAAATCAACATCCTTTAGATTAGCATTGGAGAAATCTACTCGTCTCATTGTTGCGGAACAAAAGCCTTGGTTCATCAGGTTTGCTGATTCGAAGATAGAATCATCAAAGTCGGTCTTTCTTATCATGCACTTTGTAATCGTGGCAGAACTGAACCATGCTCTTCTAAATACAACGTGCTGCAAATATGACGTTCGTATAAGAGAGCTCGCGAAGTTGCCGTTTGAGAAATCACCTGAAAACCGATAATTAGAGAGATCCAACACAGCTTCCAACTGAGTCGCCTGTTTTCTCATCTCGTCGTACTGTGTTGCAGTCAGCCACTTGATCTTATCAGTGCTCACGAATCCTCATCACCATATATGGTGCTCAGCAACAACTTAAAACGAATCTGCTTGAGGCGGAAGGTCGCAACCTCCCGAGTCAGTTTTCACAACTGAGGTTATATATCTTCCTAGGCCAGATTCGACGCTGTATTCACCCAAGTAGAGCTCATCGATCACTCTGCTCTTGATGTAAATCCAGAATTTCACGAGGTTGGCCGATCCAACGTTACTTTGAAAGTCTGAAGGGTCAGCCGTCAAAGTCTTAACTTCGTTCCCCCTCGAACCCCCTGAAGGATGAAGTTGAGCAAAGCTTTTTTCCACTGTTGTAAGTGGTCCATTCGGTGCAAATTGAAACAGAAACACAACTCTGCCATCTGTAAGTTTGGTGTTTCTGTTGGATTGTTTAATCTGGCAGCTAAACCGTCGAAATCCCTTTACTGCGCTTGGACTTTCCAGAAAGGAAGGTCTAACGACATAGCCAGAGAAGGAGAGTCCTGTATCATAGTTGGTTCTTGCCCGAACCACCAAATTAGTTGGTCCAAAGCCATTCATCCCGTCCAGCCGGTGAAACCGAGACTCCCCACCCTTACAATCGATTCGTTGAACGGTGCAACTGACCGGATCAGCAGCCAACGCCTCCTGGCAATGAATCAACGACGAAAACACGAAACAAATCGGCAAAACATGGGACGAACACATAATTTTCATAGGTTCCTCTGGGTCTTTGGTGGTTTGCCATTCAGTACCAGGTTACTGTTTCGATTATAGACTACATGTTAGCAAGCCATCTGAAGAGTTATTGATAGAGCCAAACCATTCCAAAACTCCAAAGCAAACGAAGCTGGATGTTCATATTACGCGCAGAAGAAATACTGGGAAACATCCAGGAATCTAGTGCTGGTACAACCATATACGACCAGGACGTGACCAGTAATGTACAACGCTACAGTGCAGCTGGAAATGCGATTGCTGCAGCCGCGTCGTGCGGTTCACCCACTCTTTTCAGAACGCATGCGTCTTCTACAGCCGCCAGGAGAGCCGGTTTCGCCAACATCCCCTCGACAAGTGGAATATTCATGTAGCCTGGAGCAACCGCATTGACACTGATATTCGAACCTCCCACTCTTGTGCCAGCGCACGCACCACCTGATGCAGTTTGTTCGATTTGCTAATCTGTCCTTTCAGTTTGGCCTTTTGGTCTGTCGCCTGATTCAGGTCTGTGTCGATGCGGAGGAAATGCGCTTGCTGTTTACCGCGCTACTACTCGCCTGAACCTCCAAAACAATCGACAGTTCATGACGAACTCATCAGTCGTGGCGGAAGAGTTCTCCCATAAAGGTAGAGACAAAGATCGGTCAGTTTTGCTGCATCGATTGACAAGTCTCATCCTCTAGATCAAGAAGGTCTTCCTCCCGAATCCACGCAAGGCATGCAGAAGGCAGTTACCCCAACCTGGGTCAGAGAGGCTTCAGGGAAAACCCCGACTGTTGCTGCGTAGAATCGACGTTTGATAAAAACACTTGAAGCCGTAGACTTGAGCGCACTTACTATCAATTAACTGCAGTCGCGAAGGAGCAATTATGGTCTTGTTCAAAGGTAAATTCGGCGTGTTGTTCCTTTCTGCCACGATACCGGTAGCGATTGCCACCCTCTATCTAAACAATGTCGGGGCTACTGGTATCGGTAAGGTCGATGGAGTTCCCAAAGACACGGTTGAACAGAAACGCGAGCCGGGTTCTCAAAGCTCACTGTCATGTT
>CAYTDR010000668.1:0-5052 GCA_964436185.1 uncultured Candidatus Obscuribacterales bacterium
CCACACTGACTGTCATGGAGCCGGACGTGGCGAGAAATCATAAGAAAGAGATTCGCTATCAACCGATGAGTGACGAGCTGGTCGAATTTTTCCCGCAGATGAAATCCCTGTCTCCTGTCCCCTTATCCGATCGTCTGGTTCCAGGCAGCAAAAAGGAGATCGCTCGCGAGACCGAGCAACTCGAATTGCTGACCGTAGCCAAGTCGACAGCGGAGCTCATGTCCGAGGCGGAACAATCGATGCCTTTGCCGCCGGATGATAGAGATGCCGATGGTAATCTAAGCTCTAATGTAGGGGTGACAGCCAAACTCCATGTGCCTGACGTGGAAGCTTCCGGGATGAGAATCATCGAGGCGAGCCCGGAGCGCATCCGGCATGATGAAAAGGACGTTTCGCCTAAAGATGAAGAACTGCCTGTCCCCAATTTGAAGTCCAAACTGCGCTCGACTTACCACTTCCCATTCATGGCTAAGGTTCGCAAGGAGCCGAAAGTGCATAAGAAGGAAGAACCCAAGCTGATTAGCAAAGGTGGTGCAGGAGGCTCGCGTGAGAAATCCTGGAAAACTCGATTCCTCGGTAAGTTTCGCTACGGCAAGGGTGATTAGAAGCAAGGTCGAACAAGCAACCATCAGATCGCGCTAATCTGCTAACCTTTAACCTGGTGATAGTCGCCGACAGGAGAACCAGGATGTCTGACAGGTACGCTATCGGGATTGATTTTGGTGGAACCAAGATCCTTGCCGGTGTTGTCAACACGAAAACAGGCAAGCTTCTTGCTACCAGTAAGAAAAAGACAAAACAGGCCAACGAGCATCGAGAGATAATCAGGAAGCTCGAGACTGTCGTCGATCAGGTTCTCGAACTTTCCGGTCTTGATATGCGCCAGATCGATGGTATCGGTATTGGTGCAGCGGGGATGGTCGACAGGGCGAAAGGAATTTTACTCGCTGCCGCCAATATTGGTGTCAACGACGTGAAGCTGGCCGAGCCGCTTGCCAGGCATTATGGCGTTCCTACGACGATCGGCAACGACGTCGAGGTGGCCACGCTGGGCGAGCTCCATTTCGGTGCTGGAAAAGGTTGCGAAGATTTCGTTTGTGTATTCGTCGGCACCGGAATTGGATCCGGTATCGTTCGCGGTGGCAGTGTCTGGCGTGGCGCAACTGGCACTGCAGGTGAAATCGGGCACACTGTCCTCTTTCCCGAAGGAAGGCTGTGCGGATGCGGGGGCAATGGATGCCTGGAGGCATACGCGTCTCGCACTGCAATTGCAAGGCAGATCATAGCAGGCATGAAGAGAGGCAAAGTAACCACGCTTACAGAAGCCGCTGACGATGGCAAGGGAATGCTGCGGTCCAAGACACTCGCAGAGGCGCTGGAAGCCGGCGACGAGCTGGTTCATGAGTGCATCGTCGATGGTGCTAAATACCTGGGTACCGGATTGGCGTCCGTAGTCAATTTCCTCAATCCCCAGCGCATCATCCTTGGTGGCGGTCTGGTGGAAGAAATTCCGCTCTTTTACGAATCGGCTGTTCATGAGCTTTCGCTCCGATGCCTGCCTATTCCGCGCAAGAAGCTGGACGTGCGCAAGACCAAGCTTGGTGATTTCGCTGGTATCGTGGGTGCTGCCGTTCTAGCAACGCGCAACGGTGCCGATGCCTGATCAACCGACGATGGTTGCCACAACCTGCAAACTTTGAAATCCTCTCTTCTACGAATCGGCTGTTCATGAGCTTTCGCTCCGATACCTGCCTATTCCACGCAAGAAGCTGGGCTGTCGCAAGACCAAGCTTGGTGATTTCGCTGGTATCGCGGGTGCTGCCGTTCTAGCAACGCGCAACGGTGCCGATGTCCATTCAACCGACGGTTGCCACAGCCTGCAAACTTTGAAAAAACTTTCCTTGATAGCTTTCTCGGCTGGCTAGCTCAGCGTCGATTCGTTTCATCACGCGTTCTTTCTCGAACGACCATGTAGGAGCGATAATCTCATCCTGGCTACCTTCGGCGACAAGTCTCATGATCACTATGTCTTTGGGCAAGAGCTCGAGCGCGTCCGCCACCAGTGATACATATCGATCTTCGTCCATTGTGGGCAGGTGACCCAACCTGTAATCGAGCTCCATCGGTGTGCCTTTATAGATGCAAAGTTGATGAATCTTGATTCCATCAAGACCGATGTCAGCGACTCGTCTGACCGTCGTGAGCATCTCTTCCTCTGTCTCTCCAGGCAAGCCAAAAATAAGGTGTGTGGCTACCTTGAGATTTCTCTTTTTCGCACGTTCTACTGCGTCGAAAAACTCCTCGGCGCTATGACCGCGATTGATTGTATCCAGCGTTCGGTTGAACGATGATTGCAAGCCGATTTCAAGCCAGATAAAGGTGCGTTGCGCATACTCTGCCAGCATGTCGAGGATGTTGTCAGCCAGGCAGTCGGGTCTCGTACCGATGCATATTCCTGCTACATCCGGATACTCCAGGGCGGTGTCGTAAAGGCGCGTTAAGACTGCTTCCGGAGCGTAAGTATTTGTAAAGGCCTGGAAATAAGCGAGATATTTCTTCGCTTTGAATCTTTTTCTCATCCGTCTCATGCCGCGTTCCATCTGCTCACGGACGTTGTCGGAGGCATCCAGGGTCGGAGCACCGGAGCCTCGATCGTCACAGAAGGTGCACCCACCGAATGCTCTCACACCGTCTCGATTCGGACAGGTGAAACCGGCATCTATCGGCACTCGTGCAACCCGCTCGCCGAACTGCTCACGGAGATAATTATTGAACGTTCTATAAGGAGGGTTGGACATTTTTCGACCGGACGTCAACACTAAAAGAGAATGAAACACGATTTTAAGAAAACCACATTTTCAGGTTGGCCGCCCGTTGTGGAGTTGTCAATCATCCTAGCAACGGACTTGTTAGTCAAGTCTGATACTCAGTCAGTTGACACTGCCGACATCAACTTGCTATTCTGGCGAAAGCCTCTTGCCCCCATCGTCTAGAGGCCTAGGACACCTCCCTTTCACGGAGGCGGCAGGGGTTCGAATCCCCTTGGGGGTATACCATATACCAGCACAGATTCTGTCTGTGCTTTTCTTTTTGTAGATCACGCTCCAAAGCCGCAGCCCAAGACTGAGGCGCGAAGAGCCTCGGCGCATCCTTTGGCCTAACGCATTCGGGTTCATTCGAAGCTCGCTCAAACAAGCGTTCAACAAATTTATACGGACTCTCAGACTGGTGAAAGGCTGGGAGCTTAGCCAGGAAGCGCTCTACCCTCGAGTCTGAGAAGTAATTTTTCTCAGTCATGTTGCGTTGTGTGAAGGATTTTCTTGTTGGAATTTGTTGAAAAATTCAACAAGCAAGGAAAAAGCTCGCTGCAGGCAATAACCAAAGCGGCTGCATCTCCCTTGTCATTCTGAATGCGCCTGGAGTGGCGCTTATGGACATTCGATCAGAGACGTCGTCGAGAGGCGAGTAGTAATAACGCTCGCCACCGATATGGTCCTTTCGCACAAGTGCGATAATGGCGATGGAGCCATTTGCATCGGAGATTTCCAAGGGAACGAAATGAGCAAGGGGAACACCCTGGTAAAGCTTGGGGAGCTGTTGATTCGAGCCGGCATAATGACCGAGACCGAACTCGAGCAGGCAATTCTGATGGCTGGCGATACTGGACTGCCGATAGGCCGTGTCTTGATTATGTCCGGTTGGGTGAACGAGCGTGAACTCCAATCTGCTGTACAGGCGCAGTCGATGGTCAAGGATGGGCTGGTCTCCATCGAGGCTGTTATCGATGCAATTAAAGCTGTCTCGAAAGAAGAGATAAGTCTTGAGCAGGCGCTCAGGAAAAAGGGATGGACTCCCAAAAGAAGCGCTTCTACCGCCAAACTCGGCGAGCTCCTCAAGGCCGCGGACCTTGTTACTGACGAACAGATGGCTGATGCAATGAAGACGAGCCAGGAAACAGGCTTGCCTCTGGGCCGGATACTGGTACTAACCCAGGTGCTCACTGATGAGCTTTTGTCGGCCGCTCTCAGTGCGCAAGTGCTGGTTAGAGATGGCAAGGTGACCAAAGAGCAGGCGGTCAAAGGACTGAAATCAGCGCGACGGCGACGTATATCGATAGAGGATTCGCTGGTCGATCATGGATTTTTCAAGCCTCCCTCGCGTCATTCAGTGAAGCTTGGCGAGTTGTTTGTTCTCTCCGGATTGGTCACTGAAACTGATCTGATGGGCGCGCTGGAGTTGGGATTGACGCGTGACATGCCGATTGGCAAGGTCTTGGTCGACTGCGGCTATGTGTCTCGTGAGGTGTTGAACACTGCTTTGAAGTTTCAAGAGATGGTCGCCAGCGGTACTCTTCATGCCTTGCAAGCATCAGAGGCTCTGCGGCAAGTAGCTATGCGCAACATCTCCATGGCTCAGGCTGTTGCTGAGCTTGGGTTACTGAAGTCCGAGCAGAGCGAAACCATTCGTCTGGGAGAGATTTTGAAAGCGGCTGGAATCGTGTCAGAGGCTGACATAACACACGCCATAGATCTGAGCGCTCGCAACTCTGCCCTCATTGGCAAGATACTTTTGGTCACAGGCATGATAAGCGAACAGACGCTGCATGCTTCTCTGCGCGCCCAATTTCTGGTGCGGGAAGGATTTCTGCAGATGGATCAGGCAATTGTCGCTTTGAGGCATTGTGAAACGGACCGTGTAGGTTTCGATGATGCCTTGCGTGAGCTTGGCTGGGTGGCGCCGGAGAAGGCTCCGCTCAAGCAATCAGAGCAGTAGTCGCAGCTCTAACACCGGTTGTCGATATAGAGTCCGATGAATTGTCGGGCTGACTATGCGCAGAATTCGTTTTGAATCTCTCAGTCCTGGTTCGATATTTTCAATCAGGGAGATGCACACGTTTAAGTATGATGTGTGCTTCTGTAAGCGTAATTAATCTGGGTTTCAGCAGTTTTTTGACAATATCACGACATGGTGGCTGATACTGCCGGTGCTGCCAGTTTCGAGAAGGTCCTGCGATGTTCAATCGTGTTCTGCACCAGATGTGGTGAAGAAAAG
>CAYTDR010000669.1:0-5047 GCA_964436185.1 uncultured Candidatus Obscuribacterales bacterium
ATCTCAAGCTCGTTCTCTACCGACAAGGAGAGAAATGAGGCGACAACCAAACTGTTTGAGGAGCTTGAAAACAAAGGGCTGATGCCTGAAGTAATCGAGCAGTTCGTTCTTGAGCGGTTCGGTCGATTCGACCAGAATCAGAACAAGTTCATCGCTCCTGCTGAGATTCGCCAGGTCCTCGAAGACAAGTCGGCAGTCTTCCTGAGCCGAACTCAAAAGAGTCTCGTCGAGTACATCGAACGGCACTCCCTCTCCATCGCTCGCTGTGTCAACGATGAGACCAGTTTCGAAGACTGTATCTCAAAAGCTGACCTGGCGGCTTACAACAAGAACATGGCGGAGAATGTCGCGTCCATGTCGACTGCCAGCGGGAAGCACTCCGGCAAGATGACAGTGGAGGGCGCGGCGCGTTCATACGACATCTATGTTCCGGCCTCGTACGACGGCAAAACTGCTGTCCCTCTGGTTATTGCGCTGCATGGTGCGTTCGAGAACGCTGCCATGATGGAGTCCAGAACCGGTTTCAACGCCAAGGCTGACAAAGAGGGCTTCATCGTCATCTACCCAGAGGCACGCGCTTGTGTCAGTGGCAGGGGCAGGACCTGGAACGTCGGCTCCTCTGTCTGGTGGGGCGTTGACGATGTCGAGTATGTCGAGATGGTGATCAAGAGTGCTCGCCAGAAGTTCAACGTAGACTCCAAGATGATCTACGTTGCCGGCTTTTCGAACGGTGCCATGCTTGCTCACGAGGTCGGCACGCGGCTCTCCCACGTTGTTGCTGGGGTCGCGGCAGTCAGCGGTTCCTTGAACGGCTCGGAAAACGTGCCTGCGCAGCCAATCTCCGTGATCATCATTCACGGTACCAAAGATGAGCTGGTGCCCATCGAAGGCCGGCAATGCTTCACCGGTTACTGGTTCTTCACCATGAAGTCTGCCGAGGAGGCGCGCAAGTTCTGGAGCAAGAACTGTAAAGCCGACACTCTGGTGCCTTCTAAAGCCGCTTCCGGATACAAGGAGGAGCTTTTCCAGTCGGCTGACGGAAAGATCGCGGTGGCGCAATACAGCATCACTGGTGGGACCCACACCTGGCCAGGCGGAGGTATCGGTAGTGCCGGTGCCAACCAGGTGTTAAGCGCCACTGATACCATCTGGGCGTTCTTCAAGAGCCATCCGAAGCCCTGAACCTTAAGCAAACTTTCGGCGGTACGACGAGCGATATGCTCGGCTCGAATCCGCGATGCTTGTCACCGCGCCGCAGCCGCAAAGCCGGCTGGAGGCGCGGTTTCCATCATCCGTCACGTCAAGCCTTAATCGAGAGGCTTATCGACCGTTCTAACCCCCAAGAAACACAAACCATGTCTACCATCAAAGCTCGCATTCTGTCCGCGTTTGTTCTTCCTGCTCTGGTCTGCTCGCTCATGGTGCCCTCTCTGGCACGGGCGCAAGAAGAGACTGCCGTTGGCGTTGAGAAGTCCGGCAAAGTCGAAGGCGAGGATAAGACCGATAAGGTCAATCCAGGCATCGTCAAAAACAAGTCTGGCAAGGTCGACCCCGGTACCTCCGTGCCCGTCAAGAAAGCTCCCGCCCGCCCCAGTGGCGCGGCCCGCATCGGCAATGGGCAAGTGGCGCAAGCCAACTTCGTAGTTCCCAACCGTTACGTCTTCGTCGCCCTCGCTTGGGTCAACGAGCCGTATTGGATCAACCGCGCCATTCGTAACCCGCAGACCGGCCGGGTGATTGTCGTGCCGGTCGTCTACTACCAACGACGGCTGGTGCAGGTCTATCTGGATCAAGTGACGAACGTTTACTTCTACTTCGACTCCTTCGGTAACCCTGTCCCCTATGTCCGTTCTCCCTGGTAATCGAACCTGGACTTTCTGGAGGCAGCCTCAAGGGCAGCGACTGGTTCCACCAGCGCTGCCGGCTGTCTTGCAAGCAAGATCGGGTATAACTTTAGAGAGTCTGTAGGAGCCTTTCGTTCATGCCACTAGCGAAGATTGACATTCACACGCACATCATGCCCCGGGACATTCCTGACTTCAAGTCCCGCTTCGGTTACGGCGGCTTCATTCAGCTGGAGCATCTTGCCGGCTGTCGAGCGAAGCTCCTGCGTGATGATGGCAAGTTCTTTCGCGAAGTGGAGAGCAACTGTTGGGATCCCACCGTGCGTATGAGCGAATGCGATATGCAAGGGGTCTCCATGCAAGTCTTGTCTACTGTTCCCGTCATGTTTAGCTACTGGGCGCAGCCGAAGCATACGCTGGAACTGGCCCGTTATCTCAACGACCACATAGCCGGAATCGTGGCGGAGCATCCCTCTCGCTTCCTCGGATTGGGAACAGTGCCCATGCAGGCACCAGATCTCGCTGTGGCAGAGCTGGAGCGATGCGTGAAGGAGTTGGGTATGGCTGGTATTCAGATCAGCTCCCATGTCAACGAATGGAACCTCGACCATCCGGCATTGTTCCCTGTGTTCGAAGCCGCTCAAGACCTGGGCGCCTCAATCTTCGTGCACCCGTGGGAAATGATGGGCAGAGACCAGATGGAGAAATACTGGCTTCCCTGGCTGGTCGGCATGCCTGCTGAAACGTCTCGAGCGATCTGCTCGATGATCTTCGGCGGCGTGTTCGAGCGCTTGCCGAAGTTGCGGGTTGCCTTCGCGCATGGTGGCGGATCCTTCCCTGCCACACTTGGCCGTATACAGCACGGCTTTGAGTGTCGACCTGACCTCTGCGCCGTCGATAACAAAGTCCCTCCACGGGACTACGTGGGAAAGTTCTTTGTAGACAGCCTGGTCCACGATGCCAGAACGCTTCGCTTCTTGATTGACGTCGTCGGCGAGGACGCCATAGCGCTCGGTACTGACTATCCATTTCCACTCGGCGAGGCGGAACCCGGCTCGCTGATTGAGTCATTGGAGGGTATTTCAGAAGTGACCCGCGCTAAGTTGCTCTCCACCAACGCGTTAGCCTGGCTGAACATGCCGGAGACGTGCCTTCTCAAAAGCTCCTCTCTGAGTTCAGCCGTTTAATATCTTTCGTCCCACAATTTTTCTTGCTTGTCTACAAAGTAGCCGCACGCTTTCGAGCGTAGTGGCCAGAGAATCGAGACAGCAATGGACACAGTCATCTTCTGGTTGTTTGCCGGTCTAGTCGTCCTCTACGTGCTATTCCGCTTCATCCGAGCCAGGTTCTTTCCTGATAATTTCGATCACCTCAAGCGTCAGGCGAGGCAGTCGTTCGCTGGAAAAGAGCCGACTGAGGACAGCCGACCGGAGGAGGAGAAGAGCGAGCAGGAGGAACATACCGAACCGCAACCGGCTCAGCCTTCCAACCCTAAGTCCCAGTTGCCTGATCCCCTCTTCGGCACGAAAGTGTCGGTGCAGCAGTCCTACCTGCGTGCCAAAAAGCACGTTGCTGAAGCGCTTGCCGCTCGACGAGAGCACAACTACCAGCTTGCCGAAGAGATCGTTCGCAAGGCGCTGGATGAGGTGCATAGCGAGCTGCGTCGGGACCACTGGTACACGCCTGAGGTTCTAAACGCACTCGGCTGCATCCTCTACGATCAAGGTCGCAACGGTGAAGCGCGTGCCATGTGGGAAGAAGCCGAGCAGATCGCCCTGGAATGGGACGAGCAGTGCGCCTACATCATGCAGACTCTCCAGAACAACATCAACTTGGCCAAAAAGCGAATGGGCTTCTGATCCCCATCGCTGGTTCGAACTGTACACCCTGAGCGGGGTTTGGCAGATTCTAAACCGACCGGTCTCACAGATCGGTCAACTTGCTATCCGCCGGATCATCAACTCGAGCGAGTTGTCTCGATCCGGCGGCCCACCCATAACTTGGAGCTAGCCATGAGGATCAATTACATCCCCTGCGGGGCTGACAGCGTCGACTGGGCCGCCATCTCGCCGAACGGCGATGTCATGGCGGTCGTACAGGCGCCGCAGAGTTCTCTCAAGATTTTCGATATCCGCAAGCAGCGCTGGCTAAGCTGGTGGAAAGCGCCGCGGGTGAAGAACGTCGACCAGGTCGCCGTCGCTCCCTTCCGCGGCTCCAGCCAGGTTCTCTTCCACCGGACGAAGTCCAATCAGGTGGAACGGTTCTGCCTGAGCGGAGAGAGGCTCGACCCGATCGAGCTGCCCGATCGCTACGACGTTCCCGCCATGAAGGTGAGCAACGACGGTGGTTCCGTCGCCATTGGCGATTCCTTTGGCAACGTCATGATCTACGATATCTCGGGGACCGACCCTCGCAGGACGTATCACCGGCGCATCTCTGATAGCGCTGTCTACGCCCTGGCCTGGAACGCCGATGATCACTACCTCTACCTGGCCGACTCGGCCGGTCAGCTCATGCGCCTGGATGTGTTCTCCGAAAAGGACATCCTGCCGCTGCATCGGCGAAAAGGCCTGTTCACCTGCTTCACCCTGGCCTCCCATCCGGATGTCGACGATGCCATCGCCATTGGTGGCGACGGCAGCCGTGTGTGGTTGCTGAACCTCCCCTTCGCCCTCGAGATCAAGGACGACCAGACCGCCGGTAACGGATTCCCGTTGCAGGGCTGGGAGATGGAGATGGGGGACTTCGCCGATCGCTGGTCGCTCGACAAACGAATTTTCCTTCCCCGAGTGGAACCGGAAAAGGCGGCCTGGATTGACACCAATGTCGGTGCCAACGTCACGCATCTTCACCTGACGCGAGACTGGCAGCTCATGGTCGTCGGCGACGGCGGCATGGAGGTGTGGGATCTCAACCCGCTCCACCTCATCCGTGAAGAGACCTGGCGCCCGAAGTTGTCGCGGCGCATCTTCGCCTCCAACGAGACGCACGAAGGCTTGCAGGTAGTGCGAGAGCGCTAATCGCTTAAATTGCTTCAGCAAGTAACGACTGGGGAGTCTGCCAAAAACAGATTCCCCAGTCGCCTGGTCTTCGTCTGCGCAAATATGCATCAGACCTTGTTTTTCGTTATTTCGTCCTGGTAAAACTATAGCGCATAGTAAAAATACCGACGTCCGTAAGTATTCGGCGAGGGCAGGTTTTGG
>CAYTDR010000670.1:0-5041 GCA_964436185.1 uncultured Candidatus Obscuribacterales bacterium
ATATTTGCGCGGAAACAGCGTAGTTCGATTCTGGGCGAAGAAGGTGGCCAAATTGGTGAATATCTTTTTGCCACCAAATCGATTTAGGTGAAGCGGATCATCGTAATCACGTTCCTCGAAATCGTTTGCGCGCATATATTTCGCTCCGCAGCCGTCAACGACTGATTGAATAGTTTCATTGTAGGTCGCAATCAAAGAGTCTGGGAACTTTACCCCGGGATGTAAGGGCGTTTCCGCGATGACAAGTCTGATTTTTCGATGGTGCAAGTTAGCTGCGAGTTCTCGAAGACAGTTCGATTGTTCTTTGGCAAATTTGTGATCGTAGCTAGCGATTAGCGTAGTAAGTGGTAGTGTGTCTATTTTTGCCCGCGCAACAACTTGAGGCGAAACAACCTGCGAGGGCGGGGGAGGGGGCGGATCCGCGTCTGAATAATTCGGAAGAGTTAAGAATGGAATGTGTCGCTTATTCAACCAGTCGACGGTAGGCTTTGCCAGCCGTAGGAACGCACAACGAAAATGAAAGCATGTCTCTTCGAATGTGCGATTCACCGCGGTTGGTCGAAACGATACGAAAAGCCAGCGTACAAATTGGATTTTTGATAGCGCTTCATGAGGAATTCGAATGTCTCCCAGCGCCAGTTTCACTGGACTTTCCGTGATTTCCTGGTATACCCAAGGATATACCGAGAAATCACGCATACTAATGCCCAATACAACTACGTCCGGCTTCTTTCCGAACTGCAGCAATTCATCAAGCACCATCTTTTCGTCAGCAATATCCGAAGCCGATATTCCGAGGTTGGCCGCCGAGATATTGGTTAACCCCAAATCATTCAGTCGTTGTTCGAAAAATTTCGGCCGTGAGTAGCTTCGGTAAAACTTTTTCGCGACGATCGGTTCCATACCTTTTGGCATCAAACCTGCGTCACCATCGACTTGCATGCTTGGAGCAAGGATGGTTGATGATCCAAGTAGAACTACATTTGCGTTTCGGTTGGAGATGAGGTACCGCTCGAAGCGAGGCGCCATCTGTCCGGGAGTTTCTTTGCGAACAACTGCGTCAACTCGATCTTTTGAAACGATCAGGTGCGGAAATACCACAAACATGAATATGAAGATGACAATCGCTGAAAGACCCGGCGCAGGTTTGGCGCTAAAGCGCGCGGATTTTAGTTCAGCGGCGATCTCTTGTTCCGGTCGATCAGTTACAACAGTAGCCGTCAATGTTTTGTCGGTGCGTAGCGGCATTTTCGACGCTCAAAATGTATCATCGTATTATATAATCGCGAGCGCCCTAGCGATTAACATGAGCAATTTTTCGCCGCTCGTATTGACTCTCCGTTAACGCTTGTCCGCACTACGACCGGTGCGCTTTCTGCGACGATGTTTTGTTCGTAGTATGAGATTGCGTCCTCGACCTGGCCATCGAAGAGAATCTGTCCTTTGTTGAGGACGATTGCTCTGTTGCACGTGGAACGAATATTAGCCGGATCATGGGAGACGAGCACGAGGATTTGGGATTTGTCGATCAGCTCGTTCATGCGCTTTGTTGCTTTCAGCCTGAACTTGGCATCGCCAGTGGCGAACAGCTCGTCGAGCAAGAGAATCTCGGTTGGCACCACGGTGGCGATTGAGAAAGCTAGGCGTGCCACCATCCCTGATGAATAGTACTTGACCGGTAGATCGATGAACTCCTCCAACTCAGCGAATTCAACTATCTCCGATTCGAGCTGTTTCATTTGGCGGAACGATCTTCTCAACATAGTTCCGTTGAGATAGATGTTCTCTCTGCCGCTCAGGTCATGGTCAAACCCCGTCCCCAACTCAATCAAAGCGGTAAGGCTTCCCGTCACCTCCAGGTCTCCGGAGTAGGGTGGATAGATGCCTGCTATCGTCCTCAATAACGTCGACTTGCCGGCTCCGTTTAGCCCCATGATGCCCACTCGTTCGCCTGAGCGAATGGAGAGAGAGACGTTCTTGAGCGCGTCGAATTTTACTACTTTCGGAACTTGCCCCTTGGTGCGAACCATCCCGACTAGCACTTCCTTCAGCGCCGGCGCCTTGTTGGTGTAGATGCGGAACTGTAGCTTGAGATCTCGGATTTCGATCGATGGTTCGTTGTTCATTGTCTATAGCCTAAAAATCAGGTCACGCTCTCTCCATCTCAAAATCAGCAGACCGCCCAGCAGAGAGACTATGGCCAATCCGGAAGCGACAAGCAACTCGTTTGGATCTGGCGCTTGTCCGAAATGAATTATTGCTCGAAATGGGCTGACAAAGTAGTAGAACGGATTGGCAAGAAAGAACTTTCTGAACTCTGGCGGAACCTGATCGAGCGCGTAGAAGATGGGCGTGAAATAGAAGAGACAGTTGAGAATGACGTTGAGAATATGGGTGAGGTCGCGAAAATATACAGTTGCAACTGAAACTGCGATGGTGAATCCGATGGTGAACATAACCATGAGGAGCATAACCACAGGGAAGTACAGTATCGATAAATGCAAATGCATGCCAACGCAGAGCCCGAGTATCGAAAGACTGATCAAGCTGAGCACGAAGTTGACTGACTCAGTCAAGACGGTGGAAATAGGGAAGAAAGCTTTCGGCACATCGACTTTCTTCAAGAAGCTCTCGGCGCGGACAATTGAACTTGCACCAGTGGCGATACTATCTCTCATCAATGACCAAGGAAGAAGACCGGTGATCAGGAATATGGCAAAAGTGCGAGGCTCCCTGTGAAAGAGCAGTGAGAAAATCGTCGTCATGACGACCATCGTCAAAAGTGGGTTGAGCAAACTCCAGGCGAAGCCGAGAACCGTTCTCTGGTAGCGTTTGCGAAGCTGGTTGATGACCAAACTGACCAGCGCAAATTTGAAGGACCACAGCTTCGTAGCTGACTTAACGAAGTAGGACAAGACAGGCTCTTGCCTGCGTCTCTCGCGGGGTAAGCTGACCGCAACGCCAGCACTCGATATTTCCCGCTCGCCGGAGTCACTTTCCTTTTCGGTTTCTGGGTTTACTTGAGTAATCATTGAATCCGAAAGTTGCTACTAATGCCAATGCCAATTGGCGACTCTCACAGGAAGATACATTCTAAGATGAGTAGAAAGCAAGAGCGTGAAGTTTTGCTCAGGTTGATAACTAGCGGCGTTTCTCAGATGAGCGGACTGGATACCCGAACACCCTGCGAACTTTTCTTTGAAAGGGCGCTTGCCAAGAACGAGGCGAGTTTCTCGTAAGTAAAGCTCCTTGCCTCTGGTTCATCTATCTAGCGCTCATCTATGGCAACATAATACGATTTCGTTCTGTCATTGTTTTGCATGGAGGTTCCAATGAAACTGAAGATTTTGCTCGCAGCAGGTATGGCAATTTTCTGTAGTCAGGCTGCCTTTGCACAGTTTCAGGTGGGTCAAAAAGTTTCTTACAATGACAGATTGATGAAATTTGGCGGTGGCACCGTGCAAGGAACAATCGTCGAAGATAGAGGACCTGGTTGGGAATATGCGCAACGCTGGATTAGGACAGAATGTTATTCGCCTGGTGAAGATGGATGACGGCTGCGACTGGACAGCTTCGGTCTACGATCACATGATTCAGTTCAAAGGGGAAAATGGAATCACGAAGGAAGGCAATCGGTACTAATCCCAACTGAAGACGGCTCAGGAACAGCATCGGCAGAGAGTCCAACGGCGCCAATCCACGCAAATCAAAGTTCGCGCATCCCGGACCTGAACAAAAAATGAGCGTCTTCCAGCTTTTTTCCGAGATACGGTCTGCGCGTCGCTACAGTACCGTCATCTGCTCAACCACGCTGGGAAGAGCAAGAGCACTCAAGCCCTCATTGAACAATCGAGCAATGCGCTTGACGTCCTCGATTGTCACGTCCTGCCCAGTAGGTAAGCACAAGATTTGCTCGCACAACAGGTTCGTCTGGACCAGGTTATTCACGCGGTCTTTGTAAGGCTCCATCTGGTGAACGCCGGGATAAAAGTAACGTCGAGCGAACACGCCATTTTCCATAAGGTGTTTCAAAATTCCCTCACGTCTGTGGGAAGGACACCTTACTGCTACGTATTGATAGTTCGAAGATTCGTTAGTAAGAGGAGCAATTAGCCTCGCAGGAGGAGCGATCGATTCGGCATAGGCCGCAAACATCAAGGCATTGTGGGTGATGGCAGAGCCTACCTCTTCGAAGTTTGTTAGAGCCATAGCAGCGTGAATTTCAGAAAGCTTTGCATTGGTACCAATACTGGTGACGCGATCGTATCCAGTGAAGCCGAAGTTCCGCGCCAGTCGCAGCTCTTGAGCTAGCTCATTGGAGTTCGTCGTTATCAAACCACCCTCGAACCCAGAAATTATCTTCGTGGCATGAAGCGAGAAGACTTCGGCATCGCCATACCCGCCTAACGGTCCTGACTCAGTTCTAACTCCGATTCCGTGCGCTGAATCGAAAATCAAAGCAAGCTTATTTTGCTTCGCGACCTTCTCCAAGCGTTCGATGTCGCACGCAAATCCATAGATATTCACAGCCAGAATGGCACTGGTCCCTTCATCAATCAACTCCTCGAGCTGATCGCAATCTATGAGACCACGTTCGTCAACATCGCAGAACACCGGTTGCAAATCAGAGCGCACAATTGAATGAACAGAGGCGACGAACGTGAAGGACGGCACGATGACCTTGCTCTGCCTGGGCAATCTCAAAGACTGCAGAACCAGTTCAAGTCCGAGCGTAGCGTTGGCGACTGCAAGACAATGACTTACTCCAAAAAAGTTTGCTGCAAACGACTCCAGTTCCTGCACCATCGGGCCGTCGTTCGTGTGCCATTCGGCATCCAGAATTCTCTCGACACGCTCGATAAAACGCTCGCGGTTGAGAACGCTTGGACGCCCTACAACAAATCGATAATCCTTCGCGTTCAACGAAGCAGTTTTGGGCAGCTCGATCTTGGTTATGGTATCAGTTTTTGTTTTCGGCAATTCAGACTTGGTCATTGCGTCAGTCTTCGTTTTCGGCAACTCAGTCTTGGTTATGGTATCA
>CAYTDR010000671.1:0-5039 GCA_964436185.1 uncultured Candidatus Obscuribacterales bacterium
TTGTCCGACGTAAGGAAAGGCGTGCCGCTGGAACTGCTGCGCGTGATGCTGCCTGAAGATCCGGGGATGGAAGAAGAGTCCTTCGCCGTCGATGAATCTGCTCGTGCTTTGGCTCGTGATGCCAATGGCGATATTGTTATCGACTGCAGCGTAGAGACCAACGAGAGCCAGCCTACTAACGTTGTGAATCTCTTCGCTCCTCGAAATAAGCCTAATAATGGGAATAACAGCCCCTCGAATCAGCCTCTTCCCGACGAAATAAAGTCTGCCTCCATGATACCGGATGCGGAGTTCGAGCTATCGACAGAGGATCTGGCTCGCCTGCTCGACATCAACGAAGATGGCGATTTGCGGGGCAAGACAGGAGAGCATGCAGGTTCCGAAATTAGCTTACCTGCGCAATTGGAAGCGGACGATGAGCTATTGGAGACAATTCCGTTCGATGAGGATGAAACTCCGCTAGAAGAATATTTGAGAAACTTCAGTCATCTCACTTCTACATCCAGCGAACGCAGAAGTGAGACGGTCTCTCAACCAACTGCTTTGGAAAACGAGTCTGCATCTGCTGCGTCGAGTATGAGATGTGATGAAAGTCCTATGGACGAGTACTTGCGGAGTTTCAATTTGGATGTCCGTGGGCTTAGCCGCGAGCGGGACAAGCCAGCAGAACCGGCCGACTTTGACGATTTGTTTCCGGTCTCTGTTCGTGAATCTTTTCGATTCGTGGGCAATGAGGATAGAACGCCCGCTCTCCCAACCATTGCAGAACCTTCGATCGTGGAGTCACTCGAACTCACTGAACTTGATTCGCCGGTTTCCGAACCTTCATTAGTCGAAGAAACCAAACTTGTTGGGCTTGATTCGCGTCCGGTTTCGCAGCCGTCGGTGGTGTCTCTTGAACCAGCTGCTTTTGGTTTTCAGTCGGTTTCAGCACCGACGTTGGTTGAGTCGCTCGAACTAACTGAGCTTGGCTTGCATTCCGTTCCTGAAGTTCCGTTGGCTGAGTCGCTCGAATTAGCTGAGCTTGGCTTGCATTCCGTTCCTGAAGCTTCGTTGGTTGAGTCGCTCGAATTAGCGGAGCTTGGCTTGCATTCCGTTCCTGAAGCTTCGTTGGTTGCGTCGCTCGAACTAACTGAGCTTGACTCGATCTCCAAAGCACCATTGGTTGAGTCGCACGAACCAGCTGCGCCTGGCTCGCATTCGGTTCCGGAAGCTTCGGTAGTAGAGTCAGTCGATCTTAGCTCGCTTGATTCGCAGCCCGTTACTGAATCTTCGGTGGTGCAGGCTATCGAACAGATTGCGCTTGAGTCGTCACCGGTCAGGGAATCTTCAACCTTCTACCAGACTACGAACAATGTGAGCCCGCAAGACTCCACAGACTCGCCGCGACTTATGGCGAAGCTCACTTCAGGGGAATCTAAAGAATCATCCGCACTAACGAAAAACTCGAGAAAGAAACTGAAGAAGAAAGCACGCGGGACGAAAAGGTCCGCGAGCGCGGACGTCACCAGATCAATCCGCAAGGAAGCGCGACAACTATTCGACAGCGGTTTCATTCAACTGAGCTTGCCATTCGCTGACCTGATTCAAACCGACAACTTCGAGCCAAAGGGATAACCTTCATGCCTTTGGAACTCGAGACGAATCGTCTCCTCATGCGCGAATGGAAGATGTCTGATTGGAAAGAAGCGCACGAATATGCTGTTCATCCTGAAGTCTCGCGGTACATGATTTGGGGCCCGAACTCGGAGAAAGAGACAAAAGAATTCATTCGGCTGGTTGTCGACTGTTCGAGAGACAATCCTCGCACTATGTTCGAGATGGCCATGGTCCTAAAGGAAAAAACGAAGATCATCGGCGGCGTTGGTTTGAGAATCATGGGACCAAACGACTCGACTGCAATGATTGGCTATGTTTTACATCAAGACTTTTGGGGGCAGGGATTCACGACTGAAGCGGTGCTGAGCCTCATGAACTTCGGCTTCGGTAAACTATGTCTGCACCGTATCTACGCCACTTGCGATACCGAAAACATAGGTTCGGAGCGAGTAATGCAAAAATGCGGAATGCGAAGGGAAGGGCACTTCGTTCAAGATATGCTGATTAAAGGCAGATGGAGAGACTCATACCTGTATGCGATTCTGGAGTCCGAGTTCAAGGCGTCGCAGAAATGATGCTAGTGAGAGCTCTCGCGTTGCTCAGTCCAACCTTCGTTTAGCACTCGTGTTTCGGTTCGCTTACGTTTCTTGCTGGGTCCGTAGATTCGCTTGTATATGTCTTCTTCACAGAGTTCTTGGTCGCCGGTGATCGCTTTCTCGCTTGACTCCGGTGGCTTTCGCTCCGCATTCGGTGCCTCCTCGACAGACTTTGCATTGCCACTCTTGATGGTATCAGAACTTGGCAGTTCGGAAGACTCATGCTTAGCGGACGAACTAGATTGCACGCTGGCTACAATCCCCGGCATCTTGCTCGCCGCAAGCACAGCCAAGCCAAGTACGAACAAAAACGCAAAAAGTATTGCCACTGGTTTGAGGGTGCTGGATAGCGAAGCACCGGGAAGCCGGCCGCCTTCGAAACGAGAAGCATAAACCTGGCGGTCCGCATGTCGCTGTTTTTCCAGTAGTCCTTCAAGATCCTGACTGCGCACTGGTGGCGCCGAGTTGTTGTTTCCTGAGTTAAGGCCACCTGTGCTGATACCACCTGCACTATCACTGCCTATGTTTTTTCCGTCCGTCTTCCTCGCACGACGGTTTCGGCTCTCCTTAAATGGCGAAGGGGCATCCTCGCTAGCGCCGGTGGCAGCCCTCCACCACCGAGTCAAGTCAGACTTCAATTCATTAACGGATTGATATCGTTGCTTCGCATCCTTCTTCAGCAACTTCGCGAAAACCATGTCCAGCAGCTCAACGCTTGCCAAATCCGATCTGAACGCCCCTACAGGTGGTGCCACCATGCTCGGATTGCAATGCGCCTCCATCACTTCCACGTCCGTAGAACCTCTCAGGGGAAGCTGGCCCGTTATGAGCTCGTAGGCTAGAACACCAATGGAATAGAGATCTGCACTCGCGCTCAAGTCGAGTCCCATGCATTGCTCCGGACTCATATACGCTGGTGATCCCAGGATAACGCCCGTCCTTGTCAGCCTCTGCAGATCTTCTTGTATTTTCGCCACCCCGAAATCAAGAATCTTGACTCGCAACTGACCCCGCTGTTCGATCAGAATGATATTCTCCGGCTTCAAGTCTCGGTGAATAATACCCTGTTCATGGGCGAATTCGACTCCATCGCAAATCTGGGAGAGAATCGAGCTGATGTCCGCAAGACTCTTTATTGCACCACGAGAGCAAAGGTAATCCTCCAGGACAATGCCATTAAGCAGCTCCATAACGAAAAAGGACTGACCACCTGGATGTTCGAGACACTCGATAGCTCGAACGATGTTCGGATGTTTGAGCTGTTCGTGCAGAGACATCTCTCTGGCAAACCTGGCACCAAGATTGGGGTCAGCAAACTTCAACGTCTTTATCGCCACGTCTTCGTTGGTCTTGAGATTCGTTGCCTTATATACCACCGCCATGGCGCCCTCGCCGATGACATCGACGATTTTGTATTTGTCAGCCAGATTGCGACCGACTAGTGATTCAGAATGCTTGAAGTTATCCAAGGCACCGGCCAGAGACTGCCTGCTCTCATCCACCTGCCTGGCAGTGGTCAATGACGGATTTTGCCAAACCTTTTTCGAAGGATCTCTTGCATCCTGTGTCTCGGCAACGAACTGCCGCAACTCTAGCCTCTCTGCAGTGGAGAGCCCGCCACCAGGCTGAGTCTGTTCGCTCTTGCGAACACGCCCTGACGCAGGTAGTGGCAGTACGATCTCGTCTTTTCCCTCTCGAATCGCATTGCACCAAACATCAATGGCTGCCGCCATTTGCTCGATTGTTTGGAACCGTTTGTCAGTCTCCGTCTCCATCGCTGCCTGGACGATATCATCGAGCGCTTTCACGCCCTTGAGATTCGGCACATGAGTGTATATGGGAGCCGGTCTTCGCTCCGGAGTGCAGTGCGCCTGCATCAGTTTCATGACGTTGGCTTCGGGATACGGGTGCGTACCAGTAATCAATTCATAAGCAAGGATTCCCAGGGCATAGACGTCTGCTCTTGGATCCAGATCTTGTCCGAGACACTGCTCCGGACTCATATATGCGGGCGAGCCGACCACCACCCCAGTCTTGGTCAAACGCTGAATTTCTTCCTGGACTTTGGCGATGCCGAAGTCGACGATCTTTACTTCAATTTCACCGTCCTGCTCGAGGAACACGACATTGGCAGGTTTCAAATCTCTATGAATCACACCGCGCTGATGTGCATGAGCGAGCGCAGCGCAAATTTGAGTCAGAATCGAGTGAATATCAAATTCGTCGACTACTCGTCCATGCTGTCGAATCACCTGTCCGAGGCTTATTCCAGCGAGATACTCCATGACGAAGTAAACATGACCTGCCTTATCCCTGACACAGTCGAGCGCTTGAACTATGTTTCTATGATTCAGTTTACTGTGCAGCTGGATCTCCAATGCGAATCGTGCCATCGCATCTGGTTCCTGGAAAGTAAGAGTCTTGAGAGCGACGAATCGATCGGTCGACAGTTGCCTGGCCCGATAAACCTTGGCCATGCCACCCTCGCCTACCAAGCCAAGAATCTCGTAGCTTTCTACGAAAGTGCCGACTAGCGGATCCGAACCTTTGCTCGAATTCATCCCACCCGCTCCTGTCCGGAGCGCACCGTCAATGTGGTTATCGTCACTTGGTTGATTGGTCATATCCGACGGTCTGCTATTCTATCCACTCCCGATCAAACTGCCTGAAATCCACGCGAAAGTGCCCTTTTCCTTTGCTTGAATTGTTAGTAAACTGGCTCGCCGTGCCACGGTAGAAGTTTCGGATCTCCTCTTGGGTAAACGCTCTGGGAGGAGCCTTCATCGGAACCGCCGGTAGGACCACCTTTTTACGACGTGGTTTCGTATTTGATGGCAGTGATTT